>JAQSXG010000467.1 GCA_029256785.1 Neobacillus sp. | reverse complement strand
CGGTACACCAAAGCTTTTACGTACCTGGGGACTGACCCCAATTTTAAAATAACGATGACAAGTGGCAGGGAATTTAATGAAATAGTGGAAAAGCATCATGGCGAATGTAATTGCTATGATGTTATTTTTGTTTAGATCAAATTTTCATATTAAATATAAGAACGATTTGTTTTGATAATGAGGGAGCTAGATGCTAACTAAGTATTTATGGTCTTTTATATGGAAATAGAGGACATTTTGAGGAGACTTCTTTTGTCGGCAAAAAGTCACTATAGAAAGTTGATATAATAATAGAATATACGTTCTCTTTTGTTGATTGGATGATATAATATAAGAGCAATAGAATAGGATTTCTCAAGGGTGGTCGGCACACTTCCCGCAGAAAGGGGGTGATGCCGAATGACAGTATTTGAAACATTAATGATTACGATTGCATTTGCAAGCTTAGTCGTAGCGATTCTGTCATTTAACCATAAAAATAATCCACCCTTGAGTTTAGCAGCCATGGGTGGATTATTCCCTCTACGCTGATCCCCTTGAAGGGAACCTGCTATTGCATTGACCGCGTGGTGTTACCAGCACCAACGGTCTTTTTTACTATATGCAGTCTTATAGACTTATTATACCCAATATCTTGAGAAAAGAAAATAGAATAGAATAGAGTGTTATCAATAATTTATAGATGAAAGTGGTGCCATTCCAAATAGGGGGACGGAGTATTTGAGTCCTCTATTCTAGAATTTAGTGACTTACTATTAAAAATCGACCAATAATATATAAATATATTGTCGGATAATGAAAAAACATGACAAAAGCAATATAATGGATATTAGTGGTACCTGAAAACGGAAAGAGGTCTTTTAATGAAAGATAAGTTAATACATATGAGGGATAAACTGAATGATATTAGCAAGCGTAATCGTTCGATTCGTTTATTGAAGCTTTATAATAAGTGGAGTTTTGATTTAACGGAACTGGATAATCAAAATATTCTACTGAAGGAGAAAGTAAGTTCAAACATTGTAGAACAAATCGTCAATCAAGCAAAAAGTGAAATTACCCTACTTAAGCCGACCATCACGAATGAACCTTCCATGGTCCTCTCTAAAAAACTTACTGATCTTTTTCGGAACATAAAAGCTATTGAAGAGGAAACAGGGATTCACGATTTCTATATAGGTTTTCCTTTTTTATCAGGAACGCTTTATGATGGAACTTTTTTTCAAGCTCCCTTATTTTTGTATCCAATCAGACTTGAAAGGAACAATGTTAAATCACAGAAATGGGTTCTAAAAATAGATGAAGGAAGTCCGCAGATTAATCGCACCTTATTTTTGGCCTTTAAGAAGTTAAATAATCTGACGTTTACGGAAGAATTTTTTGAAAAAGCCGCTGAAGTCTCAACGAATTATAACTATGACGAGTGGCTTTCCTTTTTAAAAAAAAATGAGATGAATGTCTCGTTTATACCTAAAGATTTAACAAAATTAAAGGAATATAAGAAAGATGATATTCCTGAAACAGCCACCTTAACCCTACTTGAAAATGCCATTATCGGAAACTTCCCGCAAGGTGGTTCCTCGCTAGTAAAGGACTATGAAGAGCTTATAGATTTATCTGTGGAAAATGATTTGTCTTTGGCTGGAGAACTAATTGATCCGCAAGATCATGTGTCCTATTTTGGGGAAGGAGAACAAATTGAAAGTGAAACAAATCATATAATAGAAAAACAAGAAATACTAAATCTTTTACAGGCCGACGGTTCACAAGAAGAGATTTTAAAGGATGCGAGATTTAAAAAAGGGTTGGTTGTTCATGGACCACCAGGGACAGGGAAATCACAAGTTATTGTTAACTTAGTTACCGATGCACTTAACCAAGAAAAGAAAGTATTGGTTGTGTGTCAAAAGCGTGCTGCTCTAGATGTTGTCTATCAACGCATAGAAGGTTTGGGTTTAAGTAATCATGTTGCACTTGTTCATGATGAAAAAAATGACCGGAAAAACCTCTATGCAAAAATTGGTGCCGTCCTGGAACAAAATCAAATATCCTATGAAAACGCAAGTAAAGATTTAGCATCTACTTCAAAGAAACTATCGACGCAAGAAGATATACTAAATCGAATTGCTCATGCTCTGTATGAGTTTCAAGATTTTGGATTAAGGCTTTACGACTTATATGGATTAGCAAAGCCGATTGAAAATACCAATCAAATAGTAGATTTAACCGGCGTGCTTTCGTCCTTAAATAAAAATGTTTTAGATGATATTTCTGAAAAAGCCTATACCTTTGCGGAATGGTATGAACGGTTTGGGGATGATGACTACGAACTGAAGGAAAGAAAATCATTTGCGACTTTTAATATGAAAGAAAAGTTAGAAGTCATCGAATTGCTTAATGACCTTTTAGATAAGGCAAAAAGGTCAGTTGAGTACATTGATTCATTAGACCACGAAAAAATCACGCCAGCATATACTTGGTTAATTGAAAATAAACTCGATAAAATTTATCCAGATATAGAAGACGGTAATAAGAAAACATTACAAGGACTGCGGCTATGGTGGTGGACTTCTGTTTCTGGGAAGGCGATTATTGAAGAATTACTGGAAGGCCAAAAATTTAAAGGAACGAGCTCACCCGAATGGATAAATATAAAAAAATCACTTATTCTTATGAATCAATTAGGAAAAGTCACTAAAACACTGTCAGAAGAAATTGATAAACTAAAAAAATACCTGGACGACTCAAAGGTAGAAGACTTTAAATCTAGAATTTCTGAAGGGGATATTCCATTACATGAATTAGATAAAATTGTTGAATATTTCCATCGTGATTTTGAGGAACTGCAGCAAATGGATATCTATTGGAATACATGCTCAGACCTAGAGAAAAATGTCATTCAATTACTTCAAAATAAAAAAACAACCAATCAATTAACTCTTTCAGACTACTGGGTTGATTTACTGAAAAACTCGGCTTATGTTCAATGGATCGATCAAACAGAAAAGAAATATCCAGAAGTGCAAAAGGTATCAACCAATGAATTCTCGAGGATAAGAGAGTCTTTCGCCACTCTGATTGAAGAGAAGAGAAAGTTTGCCACACATTATTTAATACATCGCCTTACCAAAAAGGTAGCGACGGCACAAAATGACTATCCAAAAATCATTAGAGAGTTGAAGCATCAGGTGGGCAAAAAGAGACAGGTTTGGTCGCTTAGAAAATTAGTAAACCAATTTGCCAGTAATGGTCTTGTTGATATTATGCCCGTATGGCTCGCCTCTCCTGAAATTGTATCATCTATTTTTCCGTTAAAGGAAGGTTTATTTGATATCGTTATTTTTGACGAAGCATCACAATGTACAGTTGAAAGCGGAATACCCGCAGTTTACCGTGCGAAGCAAGTGGTGATTGCTGGAGATGAAAAGCAGCTCCCACCGTTTAATATGTTTCAATCGTCCATGGTATCCGATGATGAGGATGAGGAACTGTACGAAACGGACGATTCGGATAGCTTGCTAAATTTGGCCAAGAGGAGATTCCCAGAAAAGCTTCTGCAATGGCACTATCGGTCAAAATATGAAGAGTTGATCAATTTTTCCAATCATGCCTTTTACAATGGTCATGTTCAAATAGCACCAAATGTGGTTCCTTTTAAAAATCCGCCGGCAATCTTATGGAAAAAGGTTGAAGGCAGGTGGATTAATCAATCCAATGAGGTAGAGGCCATTGAAATTGTTAACACCTTAAAGGAGATTCTAATTAAGCAGCCTGGAAAATCCATAGGAATCATTACCTTTAATTCAAAACAGCAAACTAAAATTCAGGACTTAATCGATAAAAACCAAAGTGAAGATCAGGAATTTAATTCTGTTTATAGCCAGGTGATGGCAAAGGATCTCGATGAAAGAGTTTTTATAAAAAATATCGAGAACGTTCAGGGGGATGAGCGAGATATTATTCTCTTTTCCATAGGTTATGCCAGAAATGAAGAAGGCAGGGTATACAACCGCTTTGGAATGTTAAACCAAAAAGGCGGAGAAAATCGGTTAAATGTTGCAGTAACCAGAGCAAAAGAAGGAATTATCGTTGTTTCAAGTATTGAGGCCGAAGAACTAAATGTAGCTAATACTGCCCAAATGGGGCCAAAATTACTGAAGTCCTATCTAAAATATGTGAAAGCAGTAGCACATTCTCAAGTTGATCAAATTAAAGCCGTAATAC
>JAQSXG010000014.1 GCA_029256785.1 Neobacillus sp. | reverse complement strand
TCTTCCGATCTAAATGACTTTAAAGCAAATTGCATAAAGCCATCGACTTTAATGTTTTCAATGGCATCTACTGCCAACCGTCCAAGCCTATCCTTGGTGCTGTCTTTTTGAGACCATTCATCCACTTCGTGCAAAATATAATCAAGTGCTTTTTCATCGTACTTTCTTTGGGATAGACGATCAATGACAAGGGGAAGGTAATGACTGATATCGATTTTGCTAATAATTGATTTTAGTTCCTTTTCAATTGCGGGAGCTAATTTCCTACTTTCGACTGAATGGAGCAGATGCCCAATCACATTTATGAAATTTTTCTGTACCGCCTCACCGGCAACTTCCTTTTCTGCAATTTCGAAAAGTTTAGTAGTGAATCGTATACCAGAAATTTTTTCTCTGATACTCTCTTTTGTAAGCCAATCATTTTCAAGCATGTTGATTATGCCAGCGGTTAATTTCTTCCTTTTTTTCGGTAATAATGCAGTATGAGGAATTGGCAGCCCAAGAGGATGGCGGAAAAGGGCCGTAACGGCAAACCAGTCAGCGAGTCCGCCAACAAGTCCTGCTTCAAATCCTCCCTGAAGGATTGTACCCCATAGGGAATCCTGGAATGGAAGAGTGGCGAGAAATCCTGCTCCCATTACTGTAAGAGAAATGGTCGCCAAATGACGCGATTGATTCTTTTGCTTAGACATCTTTGTATCCCTCATCTTTTAGAAAAATATATTGTACATTGCTATTATCTCAATATAGCCGAAAAATGCAAAAAAAAACTCCTCAGAGTTAAGAGGAGTGATCCATTTTCCTTTTCTCTGGTCTAATATGTGTAATTAAACCATCTAAATCAGTAATGTAAAACTGAGTATCAGGGATAGACTTTAGGTAATGTTCTTGAATCAGCTGATAATATTTTACTCTTTTGTGTGGGTCAAACGGTAACATAGGGAATTCTTTACGTTCTTTCACATATAGATCGACAGCCTTTTGGACAATGTCCATTTCAACTGGAATTTTTCGTTCACTTTCTTCGAAAAGATCATAAGTTTCCTTAGACATATAAATCTTTTTCGAAGGAATCCCCCCTAAAATATCTGCTAGCTGATTAAAATCAATGCTGTTATCATCCTGAATAAGGATTGTTCTATATACACCCTTTGGTAGGTTTTCTGAAAACTCCCTCACAGCTTTTCGGACCTGGTCAATTGATACATCAATTACTTGATACTCTTTAATAATTTTCACTCCATTTTGCAAATTACTTTTTTCTAGTTCTTTCACTTGTTGATTCTCATCTGGTTTTTTAAAGTACTTTTGATACATTACATAGCCGGTTAATCCACCAATACCAATTCCAAAAAATGTACCAATTAGTGTAAACATCGGATAAAGGCCATAGGTAGTATCCAGATAGGATCCAAGTTTATAAAACGCAAACACGGTTAAGGCAATAGTTATCCCGAATACCATATTTAAAGAAAGGGTTTTCATTAAAAAGTTTGTAAATTCATTCCATTCCTCGCCATCGGTATCCTTACCACTTTTAATAAACTTTTTAACATCTTTTCGCATTTCTTCGGAAACATTGTTATCAGAGAAAAATTTCTCTAAATATTCAAGTTCACTTTTATTTTCGTTTTTCAAAATACATGCGGTTTTTTCTATATTTCCCTTTGTGTAATGAACATAGATAAATTTATCTTCAAAGCCTAGCTCCAAGTTTTCTGTAACTCTGCCTAGGTATTTAGTAAATTTATGCTTCATGATATTATGCCCCTTTTATATGGTCTTTATGTTCAAACGACCGGCTGCGAAATGCATCCTCCTTAGCTGTTTGAAGAATTTCTCTTGCCTCAGCTTTTGCTGCTGAAATCATTAAATTTGCTTCTTTTTCACTATATTTCATAATCTCTCTAGCATCTTTTCTAGCCTGATTAAGAACTTCTATGCTTGATTCCAAATTTTTTTCTGCCTCAATTCGATATTGCTCTGTGAGTTGAAGCTGATTTTCAATGTGTGACTTTCTACTATCCATAGCACCTACAATTTTCTTAAATACAAGCTTTTTTAAAATAAATACGAGAACGGTAAAAATAATAGCTTGGTATATCATTGTTCCTAAAGAGATTGGAAGACCAAAAATGGTTATATCCCCCATAATAACACACTCCTCTTATATATTTATGTTAAACGGTGAGCAATGTAAACCATGGTGAGTGTTACAAAGATATATGCCTGTATGGCACCAATAAAAACACAAAATGCCTGCCATATTAGCATTGGTAATGAAACAAGCGATGCAGCTAATAAACCGTGAGTAGCAGCTCCGGCTAATAATGCTAACATTACTTCTCCAGCATAAATATTACCGAAGAGTCTCAATCCTAGTGTCAAGGTTGTTGCGAACTGTTCTAGGATATTAATGGCAAATAATGCTTTAAAGGGTTTGAAGAAACTAAGGAGATAATGTTTAAAACCATTCAAGCGGATGTCGATAAAATGTGTGTAGGCAATAATCATAATTGCAAGTGTCATAGTGACATGTGCATCAGCAGTAGGGGATCTCCACCACGATACGGGGTGTTCATCTGCTGTTAAAATTGCGAAGGGAACTCCTAAAAGATTTGCAATAAATAAATACAATAATAAAGAAACACCAGTAGATAGAATAAATAGGTTGTTATTTGAGCCCATAGAGTTATTCATGATGTCTCTTACAAATTCCATGATCCATTCCATAAAGTTTTGCCCTGTTTTTGGTGTTCGTGTCGTGAGATGTCTGGTTGTGAGGTAAGCAATGAGGAAAACAATGATGGATGCAATGGTCGTTGTTAAGAGTATTGATAAATCAAATGTTAAATTAAACCATACTACTTGCGGCCTCGAATGTCCCATGTTGTCCATACCCCCTTTCTTTTTGTAAGGTGTAAAGACGGTGAAAAAATCAGCCATATACGTAGAAGTATGTATTATTTATATTTGTTTGCACCCTTATTATATGCTAAAAGTCCTAGTTTTGCAACAGAGTTAACGATTTATTCCTAATTTTCTGATTATTTTAATTAGCACCGTATCAAATAAAATTAACATAAAATTGGTATTACCTTTTGCTTTGTTAATTATGGTTAAAAGACCGAAAAAGGTAACCCGTGGTAGGTTACCTTAAAATATTTTTTAGTTAACAGCCATTTCTTCTTTGAAAGTTATTTGGATTTCGTCTGAAAGGTCATTTATTGAAAAATAGGTTTGTGTACCTTCAAAAAACCATACATCGTTTCCTTCTACAAAAAATGTAATTCCGTTAACTTCTTTAGTGAATCCAGCGTTAGAAGGTGTTTCTGCAGAAAACGCTAAACTGAAACCTTTATGTTTTTCTCCAAAACCAGCATATTGAGGGAACATCCGAACGGTAAATGGCTTATTCATTTCAAATTCCTTATTAAACCAAGAAGTAGCTTTTTCGTCGATTGAAATTAACATATAAATACACCAACCTTTTTCAAATTGTAATAGGTATAAAATCAGGGTAATGTGGTGTTAAATTTGAATTCATTTTGTTACTAACAACAGAATATATCTAATGTGTTGATTTGCATGTGATATTTTTCACATAGTTCATTCGTTTTGAGATGATGTAATATAAAGTTCATAATTTGTTTTTATTTCAATTAAATCAGTGCAAAAAATCAACAACTATATCCGGAAATTCTGGTTAAATAAAGGTAAATAATATAACAATATTTACTGGAGGCTTATATGGATAGGGATTGGACAATGGATTTGGAACATGATGAATACGAACAGGATATAGACTTAATTATTAATGATGCATTAAAGGCAGTAGAGGAAACAAATGTCGGATGCTATGTCAATCTAGTGACTGCAGCTACATTTGGAAGCCCTGTTGATTATTTAAACCCACTTCTTAATGAGGTTTTTAAAAATAAAATCAATGTTAAATATATCGATCAATGTGGGTGTGGCGGTTATGTCTTAAGAGTATGGAAACTTGGATAGTGGTCGGATTATTGTTCTTTATTTTGTAACATACATATGTTGTAAATGGTGATAAACTGAAAGTAATAACAATAAGGGAGTTTTTATTATGGGACAAGATTTTGAAAAGCTAACAGAAAATATTAATGATATTAAAACCCTGATTAATAAGTTTAGTCTTACCCTAGACAATATTGAAAAAAGACTTTCCCGCTTAGAGCAAATGGATAGTATTGAACACCGAGTTGAAGTGAATCAAATAGACCTATCTGACATTAAAGAATCTTTAGAGCGCATCGAGGAAATCCAGAGAACCGAAAACAAAGAAGAAATTCAACATATCAACCGCCGGTTAGATTCTCATCTAGTTAAACTTGCTAAAGCAGAAGAGGAAATTATCATTCTTAAAAACAGATAAACATTTCTAGTGAAGTAAAAAGATCAGATACCTAATCTGTATCTGATCTTTTTGCGATTTATTATGATTTGCCAAGTAATGCTTTGATACCATAATAGAGTAGTGCGAAAGAAAATATTATTATTGCTAATGCTCCCACAATTTTGAAGAATGGTACCAAACCAGTCAAGAAGGCGACAGGTGGCAGGCTGTTTAAGGCAAAACCAGCCAAAATACAGGCTAAAAATAAGAGTACTGTGTGCTTCATATTATTCCCCCCTTTAGAATAGCATATGCAGGGTGGTACTGAGATGTTTGTACAATCAAAAAAAACAGACCAAAAATGGTCTGTTTTTTAAAGGCTCTTTTCTCAAACTTTGTTGCTATTTAGAACTGGATTATGGGTCATTAAGCTTTTTTCTCCTGTTAAGGCAGATTTTTTTGAGAAAAGAGCTTGCAAATTTTATTAGAAGTGCCAAATAGCTATTTAAACGTAAAAACCGGCTTTTGGGTTTTTACAACAATCTTTACGAAAACAGCCATTTTAAATAACAAAGTTATGAAAGTACCTCTGAATTTGGTAATACAATTTTGGGGTCAACCTGTACTTCATCGTTTGCATTTTTAATTACTTCGAGATATTTAATATGATGTTCTTCCATATCAATGATCTTAAATGTATAGGATTCGTGAAGAAGAAAATCTCCTTCTTTTGCCTCATAATTTTCAGTTAAAATCCAGCCGCCGATTGTGTCAATATCTTCATCATTGATATCGAGGCCCAACAAATCATTTACTTCGCTTACTAACACTTTTGAGTCAATAATAAAATGGTCATCCTCAATTTTTCGAATCATCGGGATTTCATCCATATCAAACTCATCACGAATTTCGCCAACAATTTCTTCAAGTATGTCTTCAACAGTAACAAGCCCAGAAGTTCCACCATATTCATCCATTAAGATGGCCATATGCATCCGTTCTTTTTGCATTTTTACAAGCAAATCATGAATCGGAATTGTTTCTATTACTCTAATTATTGGTCGCGTATAATATTCTAAAGTCTTTGTGGAACGTGTTTCATGACCAATTAGATCTGTAACCATTTCTTTAATATTAACGAGCCCAATAATATGGTCCTTATCTCCATCAATAATTGGATACCTCGTGAATTTTTCCTCGCGGATTACTTGTAGAAAGGTCTCTAACGTATCTTCCTTTGACAAAGAAACAATCTCGGTTCTTGGTACCATGATTTCTTTAGCAATCCGGTTATCAAATTCAAAAATTTTATTTACATACTTAAACTCAGATTGGTTAATTTCACCACTTTTAAAGCTTTCAGATAGGATAATTCGAAGCTCTTCCTCGGTATGGGCGATTTCACTCTCAGAAACAGGCTTTAGTCCAAAAATACTTGTCACTATCCTTGCAGATCCATTTAACACCCAAATAAATGGGTACATAATTTTGTAAAAGAGGATAAGCGGCCGTGACATCACCAGAGTAATCCACTCGGCTTTCTGAATAGCCAATGTTTTTGGAGCAAGCTCTCCAACGACAACATGTAAAAATGTAATCGTGGCAAAGGCTATCCCAAAGGATAATATTTGACTAACACTCTCGGGAACTTCCATTCGACCGAAGAGAGGAGAAAGCAAATGTTCGATTGTTGACTCCCCAATCCAACCTAAACCTAGGGCAGTAATTGTAATTCCTAACTGACAGGCAGAAAGATACTCATCCAGATTCGAAATTACTTTTTTTGCTATAGTAGCACTCGAATTTCCTTCTTCAATTAACTGGTCTATTCTTGAGCTCCGAACTTTGACTATAGCAAACTCTGAAGCTACAAAAAAAGCAGTTAAAGCAATTAAAATGGCTATGATAACCAAGTTAAATATGTCCAAATAATCCCTTATCTCGTTTTATGAACGAGTAAGGAGTCACCTCCTAGTAAGTGCAAAAATATCTCGTTACATTAAGAAGGGATATCATTCAAAAACGGCCGTAGCAGATTCAAACTATTTGTATACTTTTCTTTTTGATGTTCATCCAAATTGGCTAACATTGGATATAGGTCAAATAAATCACTTTGAAGCTGCTTCATTTGTTTGGTCACCGCTTTTATATGTTGATCCACTTCTGTTTCACGAAGCTTTAAATCTTTTTTCATATCTAGTTTTCTCTTAATTTCCTCTAATGGATAATGCAAACTCTTACATTCTTCAATAAACTTTAAGTCCTTTAGAGATTCTTCAGAATACATGCGGTAATTCGATCTAGCTCGTTCTGCATTTAATAAACCGATAGACGTGTAATAGTCAATGGTTCGTTTGGATACCCTGGCGAGTTCTGCTAATTCGCCAATACGATAAACAGCCCCATCATATCACCTCGACAATATAAATTAACATTTATTATATAAAAATAAAACTGTACAGTCAAACGTACTGGTTCGTACGATAGATGCTATTACTATTTTATGGTGGAGAGCTTGGACGTATGAATAAATTTTATGAAAATTATTCCTTGTAAAAGTACTATATTCATAGTATATTCGATATGAATTCAATTGAATATTTCCACAGGGGGAGCTGCTTTTTGGCGGCTGAGAGTGAACGTTCGAGTTCTGACCCTATGAACCTGTTAGTTAACGCTAGCGTAGGGATGTGGTTTGCCGTATATTAAAGCAATGCAGACAACCCTCAAAGTGTCTTGCATTGCTTTTTTTATTGTGTTTTTAGACGGCACCATATGTATCATGTTAATAATCGAACGTTCTCCTGAGATTGGAAGCTTGTTTAGCTATTCAAGTGGACAAAATAAGGGGGAAAAATTATGAAGCAAGATCGCAACAACACATTGTTTTTAGTAGAAGTAGCCGTTTTTTCAGCACTAGCCTTTTTATTTGATTTTATTTCTGGTTTGTTATCGTTAAAAATTTGGCCACAGGGTGGTTCCATATCCTTTGCCATGGTGCCGATTTTTCTAATGGCTTTTAGATGGGGAATAAAAGGCGGAGTTTTATCTGGTTTTTTACTGGGCTTACTTCAGTTTATCCTTGGATTTTCACAAATTTATAGCCCACTTCAAGGGATTATTGATTATGGAATTGCCTTTTCTGTTTTGGGGTTAGCTGGGATATTTGCAGTACAAGTGAAAAATGCTTTAGTCGATCATAAAAAGGGGAAATGGATGACCTATGCTGTGATTGGGGTGTTTATCGGAAGTATCCTTCGTTACTTCTGCCATGTAACAGCAGGTATTGTATTTTTTGGAGAATATGCACCGGCTGGTCAGCCGGTAGCCATATACTCATTGATTTATAATGGTACATACATGCTGCCTAGTTTTATTGTCAGTGCCATTATAGTAATCCTTGTGATAGGTGCTACACCAAAGAAAATGATTCGAGGACAATAACATAGGAATGATTAAAGGAAAAGCGTCTAACGCTTTTCCTTTTTTTTCGAACTTTTGACACATTATGTTGGTTTTCTGAACCATAATCTATTGTAAAATTACCTTATAGGTAAAGATAATCATTCTCAATTAACATAGATAAGGGTGATAGACATGTTCGGATCTTTTAGAGCAGGAGATAAGGGTAAGATTATTGACATATCCAATGTGGGCCGTCTCGTTCAAAGACGACTACTTGATTTAGGAATTATGGAAGGCTCGGAGGTTTGTGTAAAATGCGTGATGCCCTTTGGCGGTCCGGTCATGATTGAATCATGTGGACAATGCGTGGGACTAAGACGTAAAGAAGCCTTATTAATAGAAGTGGAGCGATTATAATGGAAATTGCTCTTATAGGTAACCCAAATACCGGGAAGACATCATTGTTTAATAATCTAACAGGTTCCTATGCGTATGTTGGCAACTGGAGTGGTGTGACAGTTGAAAAAAAAGTAGGTGTCTTTAAAAACAACAATGGGAATTTAATTGATCTACCAGGTGTATATTCACTAAATCCATTATCTAAGGATGAGGGGGTAGTTACCTCGTTCTTGTTAAAGGAACCAGCTGATCGTGTGCTTAATATTTTAGACGCCTCTCAATTGGAGCGAAATCTCCATCTAACACTCCAGTTGCTTGAATACAATAAACCAATGTATATTGGTTTAAATATGATTGATGTAGCAAATAATCGCGGTATTCAAATTAACACAGTGAAAATATCACAGCATTTAGGTGTACCCGTTGTTCCGGTGGTTGCGAGAAGTGGCAAGGGCTGCGATACATTAGCGGAAGTAATAACAACTGACAATCATTTCACTCATTCGAAAACTTTGGTCAATTATGGTAAAGAAATCGAAGGTCTGATAACTACAATAACCGCAAAGCTTGTTGGGAAAACAGTTCATTCCCCTAGATGGTTAACCATTCAATGGTTAGAGGGAAATGAATATGTAAGCGAATACCTCAACGGAAAAATTGATTCAAACTTTTTGGAATCACAGAAAATGGAACTTGAGACAAAGATTCTTCAAAGAGATAGTTCGGTAAGGTCTTTGGCGAATTTTATCTATTTAAAAAGAAAAGATGAGATAGAAAAAATTATTGCAGCTTCCGTAAAAAAGGTAAAGGAAAGTACCCCTTTATCAGAGAAGATCGATTCCATCGTTACTAACCGTTATTTAGGAATGCCAATCTTTTTGGTACTTATGTATTTTATGTTCATGCTAACCTTTGATTGGCTTGGATTGCCATTGTCTGATGTATTAGATGGTTTTATTACGGGTCCAGTTACCTTTGCATTTGAGTACTTTTTAAACCTTATCAATGCTTCAGACTTTATTCATGCTTTAATTATTGAAGGAATAGTAGCGGGTGTGGGCGGTGTTCTAGTTTTTGTCCCACAGATTTTTATCCTTTTCTTCTTTATCTCTTTGTTAGAGGATTCAGGATATATGGCTCGTGTAGCGCTTGTAATGGATCGAATTATGGAGTCGGTTGGACTTAATGGGAAGGCATTTATTCCGATGATGATAGGGTTTGGCTGTAATGTCCCAGGAGTTATGGCAGCTAGAACGATTGAAACACCAAGAGAAAGACTAATGACCATCCTTTTAACACCTTTAATGTCATGTTCGGCACGTTTACCGGTATATGCACTCTTTGTTGGTGCATTTTTTGCAGGAAATAAAGCATTTATTGTCCTTAGCTTATATGTTCTCGGAATTGTTGTTGCTCTAACATTAGCAAAGATATTCTCCAAAACATTACTAAAAGCTGAAACATCATTATTCGTTATTGAACTTCCACCATATCGACTTCCACAGGTTCAATCGCTATGGAGAAGTACTTGGGATAAAGGGAAAGGCTTTGTGAGAAAGGCAGGAACATTCATCTTTGCAGGTTCGGTGTTTATCTGGCTATTGTCCTATGCAGGACCAGGTGGTTTAAAGGTGGATATGGATGACAGTTTCTTAGCTGCAATCGGGAATGTCATTGCGCCACTATTAGAACCTATTGGTTTTGGAACATGGCAGGCTTCAGCAGCCTTAATTACTGGATTCTTAGCCAAAGAAGCGATTATTTCTACAATGAATATTATCTACTTTGTTCCGGAAACAGCTAATTTGTCAGGAATGCTGGTTGATTATTATACTCCGCTTGCTGCTTATAGCTTTATGGTTTTCATCCTACTATATATTCCTTGCTTAGCAACAGTGGCGACGATATATAAAGAAACTGAATCAAAGAAGTGGACTGCATTTTCGATGTTGTATGCATTAGGGATTGCCTATGTATTATGTTTAATCATATACCAAGGTGGAAGATTGTTTGGACTTGTCTAACTTTGAAGGGGTGTAAATTATGATTGCAAATATTATCATCGGTGCAGCTATCTTTGGCTATGCAACTTGGGCATTAGTGAAATTTATAAACAGATCTAAAAAAGGGAAATGTGCGGCATGTGAACTTGAAAAGTCCTGCTCCACTAATCAATGTGGGGCTCCGCCAAAGTGATTCTAAAGAGACTGACTGCTATCTTTGATTAACAGGTTTTGGTTATAACCGAACCCGTTAATCTTTGATAGCAGTTTTTTCTTTAAAAAGTGGTGAAACTGGTGTAAAATTACACTAGTTCGTCATGAAGGAAGGGCTTTTTATGAATAGGGAAGAAATTATTAGACTAGTTTCCGATAAATTACGCTTGATACGGACAGAAGCAGGTTATACTCAGGATAAAATGGCGGAAATCATTGGTGTATCAAAGAAAACCCTCGTCCAAATCGAAAAAGGAAGGGTACTGGCAGGTTGGTCAACGGTGGTCTCAATATGCGCTTTATTCAGAGAGACGGAAACGGTACAATATTTATTTGGAAGTGAACCACTTGAAGTATTGGAGACGGTTGCACGAGAAGGCATCGACTATCGCAGAATGAAAACATTAGGTGGTCGAATATGGTGGAAAGATCTTTCAAGGAAAAATAACTATATTCTTCAACAAAATATTCTTAGTAAACACTTTCGAATTTTAGATAACAAAAATCATCGAATATATAGTAGTTTCGATGAAAAGATGACAAAAATTCGTTTTAAAGAGTTAACAAAAAATTGACAAGAATCAAAAGGCGGTCCAATGGGATCGTCTTTTGTTACTACTGAATATAAAATTTAAGAAGAATTTTAGGAAAAGTTGAACGATTTTTTATTCCACACGTCTAATTCAATAGGAACATGATGGTGAAGGGGAAAGAGAGGGCAGACAATGGATGCATTAATAAAAAATGCCAAAGAGGGGGATCATCTTGCATTCGCCATGTTGTTTAAAGAAAATTATCCATTTCTTGTAAAATATTTAATGAAAATTACAATGAACCCTGACACGGCAGAAGAATTGGCGCAAGAGACGATGGTTAAATGCATTCAAAAAATTCAGCTTTATAATGGACAAAGTAAATTTTCAACCTGGCTAATTTCAATTGCAACAAACACATACATTGACCAATGCAGAAAGTTAAAAAGGGAAAAGAACTGGAAAGGGCAGGAAGCATCCTCGAGAAAGCTGAAATGGCATTTTGAAAGTAGGAATGAAGAATGGAATGATGCCTTGGAGGCACTTAGTAGGTTACCGGAGGATGTAAGAGTCCCCATCGTTTTAAAACACTATTATGGATATACGTACGATGAAATTGGCCAATGGATGGATTTATCTTCAGGTACCGTAAAATCAAGGGTGCATAATGGTATTAAGGCAGTAAGAAGGGAGCTGAAGCTAAGTGAGGAAACAGAAAATTACCACACTCGACAACGAACAACTAAATAACCTGGACTTAGATGCACTTCATGAGATACAAGAGGGATTTAACAAGATAGATCAATTCCCTGTCTATACTCCTGATCTTCAATGGTTTAATCAAATGGTCCTCAATGAACAGCTGAATAAAAGGAAAAAATTCATAAAGGATTTGTCTATTTTTATTGTCATTGCTGTAGTCATATTAAGCGGAATTATCATAAGTCTTTACCAAATGCCAACAATTTTTATTATGCTTCAAATTATTACAACTGCTTTTATTGTCATCTATACTGGGTCCATTCTTGGTAAGAAGGTGAGCAATAATGAAGGGTGATATCTCGCTAGCTCTCATTCTAACCGTTGCAGCTATTTTATTAACACAAAGTATTTTTTTATTTTTGGATGCCAGGAAACGAAATCATAACTATTGGTTATGGGGGATTCTTGGCCTCATCCAAGCACCGATGCCAACACTATTCTACCTAATCTTCGTCCGCAAAATTTTCAAAAAAGGAAAGGCAACTTCTGTATAATTTGTAGAATAATGCGAAAAGTGGAAATTGACATTTAACTGTTCAGGTGATAATCTAGCAAAAGAAGAAAAATAAGGAAAGGGAGGGTTACAAATGATTGTAGTAAAAGCAACTACTTCAGCAACTGAATATAAAAAAGTAACCTGTCCTAAAAAAATCTCTTGATATTATTTTTGTAAATCCAAGAGGCACAGGTTACGTGTATTTGTACGTAATCCTGTGTTTTTTTGACTCCTTTTTTGTAGGGGCATACTGCACTTTTGCGGTATGCCTTTTTATTTTCTAAAAATAGTAAGATAGTCAGGCACGAGGGGGAATACAACATGTTTTCTGTATTAAAGAAGTTAAGCTGGTTTTTTAAAGAAAATTGGAAGCGATATATAGTCGCTGTTGCATTATTGATACTTGTTGGGATTCTCGATGTAATCCCGCCAAAACTAATAGGCATGGCCATTGATGATATTCATATCGGATCAATGAGTGAAAACAAGATATTCATCTATGTGGCAAGTCTCCTTTTAATTATGATTGTTTCGTATGGGATTACCTATGTATGGATGTATGGATTATTTGGAGGAGCCTTTCTTGTTGAAAGGAAGCTACGGTCCCAATTCATGAAGCATCTATTATCGATGTCACCGACATTTTTTGAAAAGAATCGAACAGGCGATTTAATGGCAAGAGCAACGAATGACTTAAAAGCCATCTCAATCACTGCCGGGTTTGGGATCCTTACACTGGTTGATTCAAGTGTGTGGATGCTTACACTCATTATTACAATGGGATTTTTAATTAGCTGGAAATTGACTCTAGCAGCAATTCTGCCATTGCCGATTATGGCTTATATCATGCAGGTTTACGGAAAAAGAATTCATGCTCGCTTTATGGAAGCACAGGACGCGTTTGGTGAATTAAATGACCGAGTCTTAGAATCTGTTGCGGGGGTTCGAGTTATCCGAGCGTATGTTCAAGAAAAGGCGGATGCGGGCAGATTTCATCAATTAACAGAAGATGTTTTTCAAAAAAATCTAAAAGTCGCACGGATTGATTCCCTATTCGATCCAACAGTGAGGATTCTTGTAGGAATAAGTTATCTAATTGGACTGGGCTATGGAGCATATTTAGTATTCAATCAGGCTATTACCTTAGGTGACCTTGTTTCTTTTAATGTCTATCTTGGGATGCTTATCTGGCCAATGTTTGCTATTGGTGAATTAATCAATATCATGCAAAGAGGAAATGCCTCTCTCGATAGGGTGAATGAAACACTTGCCTTTCAAGAGGTTGTAGAGAATCCATCACAACCTGTAGAGGTTTCATCTGTAGAAACCATTGACTACACTAAGGTGAATTTTCGCTATCCATCGTCAACCGTCGATAACCTAAAAAATATCAATGTCCAATTACTCAGGGGACAGACGCTGGGCATTGTGGGAAAAACGGGAAGCGGTAAGACAACATTTATTAAACAATTATTAAGGCAATACCCACTTGGAACTGGTGAACTTGCTATTTCCAATATCCCGCTTGAAGAACAAATGCTTGATCAAGTCCGACAGTGGATTGGTTATGTTCCACAGGATCATGTTCTGTTTTCAAGAAGCGTTAAAGAAAACATCTTATTTGGGAACGAAGAGGCTAGCGAACAGGAATTGGAGGAGGCCATCGATTTGGCTGCCTTCCGTAAAGACCTGCAAATGCTTCCAGAAGGGTTGGAAACATTAGTAGGTGAAAAGGGTGTGGCTCTTTCAGGCGGGCAAAAACAACGGATTTCGATTGCACGTGCATTAATTAGGAAACCGGAAATTCTTATACTTGACGATTCATTATCAGCAGTAGATGCCAAAACTGAAAAAAGAATAATTGATAATATTCGTCAAGCTCGAAAGGATAAAACCACCATTATTACCACACATAGAATGTCTGCCGTCGCACATGCAGACCTTATTATCGTCTTAGATGAGGGTGGTATTATTGAAAAAGGGACACATGAACAGCTCCTCGAACAGGACGGCTGGTATAAAGAGCAATATTTACTCCAACAAGTTGAAGATACTCTGGAAGATGAGGTGAAATAATGAAAACAGGAAGGCGGTTAATTCAGTACACCTATGACTATAAAAAGATCATTCTTGCCGCTTTGATCATGCTAACTATTGCTGCGGCTACCGATTTAGCGGGACCATTCATTGCGAAAAATATCATTGATAATCATATTTTAGGAATTGAGTCCCAATGGCATGAAACGAATAGTGAAAAAAACACCGTGCAATTTCAAGGTAAACACTATAAGAAGGCACAAAATTTTACAAGCAATGAACAAAAAGGAGAACAAATACGAATTTTACAGATAGGGGCAAAATTTGTAGCCCTTAACGAAAATCTAGAATTTGATGGAAAGAGAAGTTTCGAGGACGGAGTGTTAACTGTTCAAAAGGGAACCGAGAAAGCCCAATATTCGGCAAAGGTACTTACTGGGGCTGAGGTAAAAGGATTTTATCAACTCGAGATTCCAGGCATAGCAAAGCTACTGGTTTTATATTTTGGTCTAATCGTTGTTTCTGCAATTTTTCAGTACGGACAACGGTATTTGCTTCAAAAGTCAGCCAACCGAATCATTCAAAAAATGCGTGAGGATGTGTATGGTCAAATACAAAGACTTTCTATCCAGTATTTTGATAACTTACCTGCAGGAAAGGTAGTCGCACGAGTCACCAATGATACGGAAGCCATCCGTGAGCTATATGTTACTGTTCTTTCTACATTTTTCACAAGTGCCATTTATATTGTCGGTATATATGCTGCATTATTTTTTCTTAATGTGAAGCTTGCGATGATTTGCTTATTACTACTGCCAATTTTGTACGCATGGATGGTTCTTTACCGTAAATTTGCTTCGAAATATAATCATGTTATTCGTGCAAGAATTAGTGATATCAATGCAATCATTAACGAATCAATTGGAGGAATGAGTATTATTCAGGCCTTCAGGAGAGAAAAAGAAACAGAGAAGGATTTTGAAAAGCTAAACAATGAACATTTTACCTTTCAAAATAAACTATTGAGTTTAAATGCCTTAACCTCACATAATTTGGTAGGAGTCTTAAGAAACCTTGTCTTTGTGGCATTTATTTGGTATTTTGGTTCGGAATCTTTAAATCTTTCCGCGGTTATTTCATTAGGGATGCTGTACGCTTTCGTAGATTATGTGAATCGTCTTTTTCAACCGGTACAGGGAATCGTTAATCAACTAGCGAATCTAGAACAGGCGCTTGTGGCTGGGGAAAGAGTATTCAAACTGATGGATGAACAAGGGGAAAACGTTAGCTCGAAACGGGTTGAAAGATTTCAAGGAAATGTTAAATTCAAAAATGTCTCTTTTGGCTACAAAGAAGGAGAACATGTTTTAAGGAATATTGATTTTGAAGCAGACAAGGGGCAGACTGTGGCACTCGTTGGTCATACCGGATCTGGAAAAAGCTCGATCATGAATTTGCTGTTTCGCTTTTATGATTGTCAAGAAGGTGAAATTGAAATTGATGGTCAGGATATTAAGCAGATTCCTCGTCAAACAGTCCGAGACCATATGGGAATTGTTCTACAGGACCCTTACTTATTTACGGGGACCCTTGCCTCAAATGTGAGTCTAAATGATCCGTCAATAACAAGAGAAGTTGTTGAGAAAGCCTTAAAGGATGTAGGGGCAGATAAGGTCTTTACTAATCTAGAAAATGGCTATGATGAATCAGTTATTGAAAAAGGAAGCACCTTATCAAGCGGCCAGCGCCAATTAATCTCTTTTGCGAGAGCACTTGCCTTTAATCCTGCTATTCTTATTCTTGATGAGGCTACGTCAAGTATTGATACGGAAACAGAGGCAATTATCCAGAATGCCTTGGATGTTCTGAAAAAAGGGAGAACCACCTTTATCATTGCCCATCGGTTATCGACGATTCGCCATGCAGACCAAATTCTTGTCTTAGATCGAGGGAAAATTGTCGAACGGGGATCACATGAAGACCTAATGAAGTTAAAAGGAAAATATTATCAAATGTATCAGCTTCAAAAAGGCAATACAAAGCTTGTAATGTAATGTTTCACAAAAATTTCACAATTTCGGTAGAATGGTGTTATTTTTATCACAGGTAAAAATCTCCTATTATGATAATTTAAATTTGTCTAAGGTTTTTTATTCTAATAGGGGTGGGATGAACATGGCGGATTTTGAAATTGTTAATATTATTGGAAGTATAATGATCCTAACTTATTTTATTGGATATACGATAATTAAATCATAAACTGCAGACATTTCTGCAGTTTTTTTCTATCCAAATCAATGAAAGCCCCCTTCATTACTGAAGGGGGCTTAGCCATAATATTTATTTGTTTTTTACCTGTTTACTAAAATTTAGCGAGTTCCGCCAAGTTGTTGTTCAGCCATTTGAACTAAACGCTTAGTGATTTCTCCACCGACTGAACCGTTAGCACGAGAAGTAGTATCTCCGCCAAGATTTACTCCAAATTCTGAAGCAATTTCATACTTCATTTGATCAAGTGCTTGTTGTACGCCTGGTACTAAAAGTTGATTAGAGTTGTTGTTACTTGCCATAGTTGAATAACACTCCTCTTAATAATTTTGGGGTCAGTATGGTAGTGAACCATATGGTTATAATAAACCATTGCCACTTTGGCCTAACCCATCATAGTAATTTAGAAATTGGAGATGCATCATACACTTTGTCTGGCTGGGTTAGCCTTAAATTGCACCGGCCAGTATGACCCTTGTTGGTGTAACCCTTCTGAGTAAGTTGCTTTGTGTTGCTTTGTACTAGTTATTATGTTTAAAACTGAAAAGCTTATTCGATTTATTAATTAGTAATTTATTCCATAACATAGTGCGGAAATTGTAACACAAACTATATCTAAACCAGGCTCTCTTTTCGTAAAAATTGTTGTAAAAACCCAAAAGCCGGTTTTTACGTTTAAATAGCTTTTTTGCTCTTTGAATATAGTTCCCAGCTCTTTTCTCTTTAGAAGGTAGCTTTTATAGGCAAAAATGGCTAATATCCCAATATTCTGATCTAAAATAGCAACAAAGTTTTAGAAAAGAGCCTTTATAAAAAATTAAAAGGGTGAATGTGTATGCCAGTATGCCCAGTTTGTAATGGTTTGCGCGAAGTGGATCTTATATGTAGCCATTGCGGTGAACATATGAATGAAAGTGGGCGCTTGATGGATTATTATGATGACTATAGTCCATATATGGAAATTGATCTTATGAAAATGGAAGACGGATATCAGGATACAAAATCAGGGCATAAATGTCCACATCTTTACAGTTGCCCATCCTGTCAAAATGATAAAGTCATCTTTATTAATGAATAACAAAAAAAGCCCCGTTTGAACTACGGGGCTTTAAATCTCTATTTTTCGCTTGCAGGGCGAATGCGAGATTCTGTTTCAGCATCAAAGAAATGAGCTTTATTTAAATCAAAGGCTAAGTCAATTTTATCTCCTGGGGAAACAGTTACACGTGAATCGAGACGTGCTACAAAGTCCTGGCCACCAAGATTTGTATAAATCATCATTTCAGCTCCTGTTAATTCCGCGACATCAATATTAGCAGTTATCTTTGTACCAGGAGATGCTTCGATAAATACTGGCTCGTCATGGATATCCTCTGGTCTTACACCAAGAATAATTGACTTTCCAACATAGCCTTGCTCCCGTAGGAATTTCATCTTCCCTTCAGGTACAGCGATAGAAGCGTTGCCAATAACAAACTTTCCATCTTCGAGTTTACCATTGAAGAAGTTCATTGCTGGAGATCCGATAAAGCCGCCAACAAAGATATTTTCCGGCTTGTCGTACACTTCTTTCGGTGAACCAACTTGTTGAATGAGACCATCTTTCATAACAACTAAACGTGTGGCCATCGTCATAGCTTCTGTTTGGTCATGAGTTACATAAATTGTAGTAGTATCTAAACGACGGTGCAGCTTAGCAATTTCAGCACGCATTTGAACACGTAGTTTAGCATCAAGATTTGATAATGGCTCGTCCATTAAGAATACCTTAGCATCACGAACAATTGCACGTCCAAGGGCAACACGCTGACGCTGACCACCTGATAATGCTTTTGGTTTACGCTTTAAATACTGTTCTAATCCAAGAATTTTTGCTGCTTCCTGTACACGACGGTCGATTTCATCTTTTGGAAACTTGCGTAGCTTTAATCCAAAAGCCATATTATCATAAACAGTCATATGCGGATAAAGTGCATAGTTTTGGAATACCATTGCAATATCACGGTCTTTAGGAGCAACATCGTTTACACGTTTACCATCAATGTAGAAATCCCCTTTAGAAATTTCCTCAAGACCAGCTATCATACGTAAGGTTGTTGACTTTCCGCAGCCTGATGGGCCAACAAAAACAATAAATTCCTTATCTTGAACATGTAAATTAAAGTCTGAAACAGCCGTTACTTTATTGTCGTATATCTTAAAAATATGATCTAATTTTAATTCAGCCATATGTAAAACCTCCCAAAATTGATTAACTTTAGTTTACCTAAATAGGGCTGAAATCTATATAGACAACCTGCACAAGGTTTCCCTATCGTTTTTTGGGCAATGTGTTAGGTTGATTCTCTTGTTCAAAAAGCGTACAGGCTAAAAAGACTGTAAATGCACCGTAAAAGTCCTTTAATTGAATACCTGTTTTCTCAACAAACTTATCAAGACGATATTGCAGAGTGTTACGATGTATGTATAGCTTTTTTGCAGTTAAACTCGCATTTAGATTATTTTCGAGAAAAATTTTAATGGTTAAATATAATTCCTGGTCTTCAAGGAAGACGTCAGCAAGCTGGTTATAGACTTTTAGTATCGTCGGGTCACTTAGTGTGCTAGCAATGTATGCTGGGAAGATTCTTTCAAAGGTAAAGATATTTTTTTGTCCGAGATTTTTTAATGCAAATGAATAAAATTTTTGCTCTAAGCTAAATTCAATACCTAATTGAGTCGAGAATGGATAGAACTTACCAATATAGAAGGAAATTTTTACATAAAAGTCGCTTTCTACCGTACTTGCCATAGTAATTAAATCTTGTTCATTTAGAGACAATTTGTCTTTTTCTTCAATTACCATTCCACTATTGCTATTCTGCCAAATAATAATAATGTCTTCAGTAAAAAAGCCCTTTAATGCTATTTCAATTTCATTTTGGTCTATTCCATCCCCACTAAAATGGAACTGAATCATTCGGAAATAGGAGTCAGGATTAGTGGAGGGTGGTTCCCCGTCTAGAAATAAAAACTCATACCATTCTTTTGTCACACTAGTAAGAGGAGGTGGCGGAAACTCCACTAGTTCGTAAAGTGTTTTCAGAAGGGTTAGTTCGTTTTCGGTTATCATTTTCTTCGGAATTCCAATCCAATCCTCTAGAGATTCGTCAAA
>JAQSXG010000466.1 GCA_029256785.1 Neobacillus sp. | reverse complement strand
GTCAAAGGTAACGGAGCCAAGATAGAGGATATTAATTATGCAGAGAAAGAAGCGCTGCGCCAGGTGTTCTCGGTAGCTAATTACCTTCAGCGCAACGGCTTTGAGAACTACGCGTTAACTCACATTCCAGGCCAAATTGGTGTAAGAGAGACGAATCAAATCAAGGGGTTGTACACCTTGACGGAGGAGGACGTCACCTCCGGCCGGCGGTTCGATGATGTCGTAGCACAGACTAACTACGAAATCGACATCCACAGCCCGGACGGTAAAAAGGGCACGGATGAACGCCATGTCAGCGGATACGATATACCCTACCGCTGCCTAGTTCCTCAGGGCGTTTCCCGGCTGCTGGTAGCGGGAAGGTCCATTTCGGCCACGCATGTGGCGATGTCTTCGATGCGGGTGCAGGCGACCTGCTACGCAATGGGGCAAGCGGCAGGCGTAGCTGCGTCTTTAGCGCTTGATGGCCAATGTGAACTGGCTGATGTGGATATTACCAGGCTGCATTCGATACTGAAGGATCAGGGCGTTATATTCTTGAAATAATCATGCATGCTGCTGCGTAGTGCCGCGATGAGGTGAACATGTAAGGGAGTGAAGCTGAAGAAATTTCTTCGGCTTTTTGTTTATTGATCGCAGCAATAACACGGCGCCGTGTCATTTTCTTTCCGGCGCCGGTGATGCTTTTATAGAAAGCAATAGGCACACTTACGATCGCTGTACTGGTAAGGGTGTTTTTGAATGAAATCATTTCGAGACAAATGGTGGTTGAATCGAGATAATGTTTAGTTTTATTCTTTAATCCCAGTACTGGTGACACCTTGAATAAAGAACCTTTGAAGAGGCATAAGCAACAAAACAGGGATGATGACGGCAATAACAGAGACGGCATACATTTCATTCCAGAGCGTAGCGTGCTCTGTCGTAAAGTCGCTAAGCATCACTTGTATCACTTTATACTCTTTCGATCTGGTCGTCATCAACGGCCACATAAACGACTCCCACTGGGAAAGAAACAGCATCAAACCCGCACTAATCGTAACAGGCTTACTCAAGGGCATGATGACTGAGGTATAAATTTTCCACCAAGGCGCCCCGTCGATTCGCGCAGATTCAATCAATGCATCTGGCAAATCCAGAAAAAACTGTCTGTATAGAAAAATGACAAGACCATTCGAAACAGCAGGTACAATGAGGCCATAATAGGTGTCGATCCAGCCTAACGAGTTTACTAGTCCATACAATGGTATTGCAATAACTTCGAAAGGTATCATAAAGGTTAGCAGCACGAGACCGAAAAGAATTTTTCTTCCTTTAAAATGGAATTTTGAAAAAGCGAATGCGGCCATAGAGCCAAACCAAATGCCGAAGAAAACAGTGGAAATTGCCACAAAGAACGTATTATAGAGTACTTTGCCGAAATTCCTTTCGGTAAATAGATTGATATATGCTTCCAATGTCATGTTGAGAGGTAAAAAGGTTTGCCAGGTGACTGGGGACACATATTTAAAGATGTCATTTAGCGGTCTTAAGGATGAAATAACTGCAAAAAGCAGAGGGAAAACGACGATAAAAGCAATTATGATTTGGAGCAGATAAATCACTGTTTTCGTTGTAGGTTTGGTCGTTAACATCGTACGATCTCTCCTCTCATACCTTGGACCGAAGCAAACGAAACTGAATGCCGATTATGACCAAAATAATCAACAGCAGTAAAATAACAATTGCTGACGCCCTTCCAGGATCCGAGTACACAAATGCGCTATTAAAACTTTCTGCCATAAGAACGTTCGTACTGTTCTCAGGACCTCCCTTAGTCAATATATACATGGGTGCAAACAGGAGGAAGTTAGTTACCGTATCTGCTACAATCACAAACGTAAGCGGACGCTTCATTAAGGGAAAGGTTACATTACTAAATTGCTGCCATTTTCCGGCTCCATCTATGTTCGCTGCCTCATACAACGATGAAGGAACTTCCTGAAGGCCGGCTAGCAGAAAGATGGCCCAATACCCTACTCCTTTCCATGTAGCAATAGCCATGATCACCCATAGAGCTTGATCCTTGCTTGTAAGAAACGGTTGTTGTGGCTGCCCAAGAGCTACCAGTATAGAGTTGACAACGCCTTGCTCCGGGTTCAACATGATACTCCATAAAACACAGGCAATGGGAAGCGATACGGTAATGGGAATGATATTGATACTCCGAAAAAAACGGATGCCCTTCAGCTTCGAATTCAAGAGAATCGCAAGCAGGAAAGCAAGCGCAATTTGGATGGGATTAATAAACAGATTTAAAAATAAAGTCACATACACAGAGTTCCAAAAAACACTATCGGTAAATAAGAATACGTAATTATCCAGTCCTGCAAAAGTTTCGTTGCCCGTTACGAATCCCGGCGCATATAAACTGTTTTTAAGTCCTAAGATGATAGGATACAACTTAAATATGATAAGCAGAGCCACAGCGGGCAGCAAGAATAGGTAAGGTGCATATTTAGCTTTCATCATAAGCTCTCTTATTTCACTACACTTTCATATTTTTTCAATTGGCGATCCATTTGTGGTGCCGCGTCATCCAGCGCCTTTTTGGGATCTGTACCGTTTTTAATGTCCTCATAAGCTTTATTGTAAAGCGTTTCCCAATCTAAGTATCCGGGAGTCAGTGGTCTAGAAACCGCTGTATTTTGCGCTTCGTAGGTTGCAATGCGGTATATATTATTCGGGAACTCGTCATATTTCTTATCTGTGTCAATCATTTTTAAAATATCTACGTTAGAGGAAGGCTCCTTAATGGTATTAAACCAAGTCTTAGAACCCTCACCAATCGTAATATAACGAATGAATTTGCCAGCTGCTTCTTTTTTTTCGGAATATTTATTAATGCCAAGATGCCAACTGCCTGTTGGTGTAGCAACCTTTTTCCCAGCAAAGAATGGATGCGGTGCAAAGCCATAGTTCACATTTGCAGCTGTAAGTTGACCTGTAAGCCCAGACCCGCCGATAAACATAGCAATTTTTCCGGATTTAAAATATTCTCTCGATTCTTGCGGTGTGATTTTTGGACTTACCTTCCATGTATTGAACAGATCAAAATAAAACTTTGCAGCTTGTATAGAAGTTTCTGAGTTAATTAACCCAGTTGTTTTAATTCCTTTATCATCAATCACTTTAGCGCCTAAGCTTTCAGAAAGAGGCAGCATTTGATACGCACGACTGATTTGATCGAAGCTAAACCCAAACACGTCGCTTTGTCCGTCTCCATTCGTATCATAAGTAAGCTTTTTAGCGGTATCCACTACTTGTTCCCAAGTCCATCTCTTTTGAACATCAAATTCTGGGGGAGTTATCCCTTTTTGAGCAAATATATCCTTGTTGTAATAGAGCACCTGCGTCGATGTATTCAGGGGCGCGGCCATGAGCTTTCCATCATAAGAACCTGCATTAATCGAAGGTTCGATCCACTTCGACTTCCACTCACTAGCAGGAATATATTGTTCTATCGGCTCTAAATATCCTTTAACCGAATAGTTAGCAACCAGCGGTCCATCTACCGCAAAGACATCATAATCTTTCGACTTGGACCCAATTTTTACCTCGATCGTTTCAAACAGTTGGCGGAATGGATAGCTTTCAACCTTCACTTTAATTCCAGGATTCTCTTTCTCAAAACCAGAAACTACATCTAGAAGTCCTGTTTGTTCCCACTGCCCCTGAGACATCATGGTAATTTCTACTGTCTTTGTTAGCGCAGGCATAGTTTCTTTCTTTTCTGACGGAGCGGATCCATTATTAGTTGAACAACCTATGGCTGAGAAAGCAAGTAACCCTACGGTAAGACCGGACAACATTTTTTTCATTTTATCTACCCCTTCTTATAAATAATTGTTAAATTATGCTCCCTAACGACTTATTTTGTAACACTTACTCGATCTATTGACCCACCCCTATCTCTTTTGCTTAATTGACCGCCAACTCCCTAATTAACGAATAATTAGCTAGCATTCCCTGAAATTTGTTTATCTCTTGCTGTAACTATTTTAGTATAAATGAATTAGAATTAGCGGGGTACGGGTGATTTTTATAGAAAGTAGGTGATTATTTTTATATATGATTATTTCTGGTTGACGATCCGCGATATTCTTTTGGTGCTACGCCAAAATAGTTTCTAAACAACTTAGTAAAATAAGGCGTGTACTGGTATCCTAATTCTGTGGCGATTTCATAGATTT
>JAQSXG010000465.1 GCA_029256785.1 Neobacillus sp. | reverse complement strand
AGTTGATTTTACTTACCTACCATAAGTGGGGTGAAGAGTCACCTAAGTTTTTGGTAGGAGACTTTGCCTTTATGATTTGGGATGAAAGAAAACAAAAACTTTTTGGGGCTAGGGACTTTTCGGGGAGCAGAACCCTCTATTATTATAGCAATCAATCCCAATTTGCATTTAGCACTGTTATACACCCCTTATTTACCTCCATGCATCTTGAGAAAAGAATAAATGAGCAGTGGATGGCAGAGTTTTTAGCAATATCTGGGGTGGTTGACACAGTTGATACTTTCTTGACCGTTTATAAAAATATTTATCAACTACCTCCTTCGCATACGATAAAAATTCAGGGAAATAAGATTAAGCTATCGAGGTATTGTACATTAGTGGCTGGAAAACAATTGAATCTTAAGTCCAACACTGAATATGAGGAAGCATTTCGTGAAGTGTTCCAAAGTGCAGTAAACTCTAGGTTACGCACGCAACGAAATGTAGGAGCTCATTTGAGTGGCGGATTAGATTCTGGGTCAGTTGTAAGCTTTGCTGTTAAAGCTTTGCGACCTGATAATAAGCAACTCCATACATTCAGTTATTTACCTCCTGAAGATTTTGTTGATTTTACACCGAAATCGAGAATGGCGAATGAGAGACCGTTCATTCAATCAACGATAGAGCATGTCGGTGGAATAACTGAGCACTACCTAGATTTTAAGGGTAAAAGCCCCTTTGCTGAAATCGATGAATTACTAGAAACAATGGAGATGCCATATAAATTCTTTGAGAATTCTATTTGGCTAAAGGGAATATTTGAGCAGGCTCATAATGAAGGAATCGGAATTCTTTTAAATGGTGGAAGAGGGAACTTTACAATTTCATGGGGACCTGCCTTAGAATATTATGCGGAACTATTAAAACAGCTAAAATGGTTTCATTTAGCTAAAGAAATAAATATGTACAGTAAAAACTTAGGTGTAAAAAAAACACGTGTATTTCCACTAATAGGTAAAATAGCATTTCCATTTATTAATCATATTTCCCCCCTATTTGAGCAATATGACTCTCCTACTTTGATTAACACAGATCTTGCAAAGAGAACTGGTGTATTTGAAAAACTTAAAGAACATGGAATGAATTCAACAGGAGCTTCTTTACCAAATATTTTTAATGAAAGAAAAAGGCATTTTGAAGAGTTATTTCATTGGAGTGCTACAAACACAATTGGAACGAAATTATCATTACGTTACTCTTTATGGAAAAGAGATCCAACAAATGATATTAGAGTCATTCGTTTCTGTCTAGCAGTTCCGGAAGAACAATATGTCCAAAACGGTTTAGATAGAGCTTTAGTTCGAAGGGCAACAAAGAACTTATTGCCTGATAAGGTCCGGTTAAATCAACGTATTCGTGGTGTTCAAGGAGTAGATTGGGTGCATCGTATGGCGCCATCTTGGGATCTTTTTGTGGAGGAACTGCACCAGCTTAGTAATGATACAAGAATATTTGAGTATCTCAATGAAAAGGTGGTAAAGGATTCAATCTTAAGTGTAAAGGATGGACCACGTTCGGACTTTGCTATTAAATCAGATTATAGAATTTCAATGCGTAGTTTAATTGTATTTAGATTCTTAAAAAATCTAATATGAGAGGGGGTGATTAAATGAAAAAGGAATGGAACAATCCGAAAATTGAGGTACTAGATATTAATATGACAATGGCGGCTGGATATGAAGGTTACCATGATGAGGCTTATAATGGTGAACCAGCATATGGACCACATCATGAATCGTAAGGAATTTCGTTAATAGACTCATTTGTTTATTTGCCCTTATACAATGAAAAATAGTATGAGGGCTTTATATTATTTACTTTGGATTCTTTTGGAGTGAAATAGATGATTGAGATTAACCAAAAAATACTGTATAAAGCTTTTGGTTTTAGTGTTTTAAGTGATATTCCCCTACCGGAACTAGCACAATTAAGTCATGATTCTGAAATAGCGGACATTGAAATAAAAGTTTCAGATTTATCTGTAAAATGGTTTGAATTAAAGGGTGAACCAAACAAATTTATCGTTAAAAGTAACTTGATTATGTTCCAACTTACTGATATTGGGATATTTTCAATTGAATATGGAAATAGCATTAGTGTTACGCCATTTAAAGGAGCAAATGAGGATCAAATACGTCTTTATATTCTAGGAACCTGTATGGGTGGTTTGTTATTTCAGAGGGGAATATTCCCGCTACATGGAAGTGTTGTAGCTATTAACGGAGAGGCATATGCTTTTATTGGTGATTCAGGTGCCGGTAAATCAACTCTTGCATCAGCATTCTTAAATCGAGGCTTCCAACTTTTAAGTGATGATGTGATTGCTATATCTATTTCTCCTAATGAGGCTATTCCATTTGTTATTCCATCCTATCCGCAGCAGAAATTATGGCAAGAAAGTTTAGATAAGTTAGGATTAAGTAATAATCGCTTACGACCAATTTATGGAAGAGAGTCGAAGTATTGTGTTCCAATTTCCTCTCAATATTATGATAAACCTTTGCCTCTTGTAGGAGTTTTTGAATTAATTAAAACAGACAACCAAAAGGTAGAAATCAATCGAATTGAAAGGCTTTCACAAATACAAACAATGTTAAAACATACATATCGTAGTTTCTTAGTCCCTCGTTTAGAAATGCAAGAATGGCATTTTAATAGATCTATAAATATTATTAAACACATTAAGATGTTCCAACTCCAACGTCCCCACACTAAATTTACAGCCAATGAATTAACCTCGCTTATATTAAAAACATTGTCTAAGGAGGAACAGTAGATGTTTAAAACACAATTAATTACATTAACAAGCTCGGTTGTACAAAGAAAAGGGAATATTGAAAGTGATATGGATGGCGAAAAAGTCATGATGAATATCAAGAATGGAAAATACTATAATTTAGGAAGTATCGGTGGTGCTATTTGGACATTAATACCAAAACCAGTTCAAATTAATGAGATTATTAGCAACTTGATTCTTGTATATGATGTGGATCATGCTGAATGCGAAAAGCAGGTTCTGTCATTTTTAGAACAACTATATATGGAGGGATTAATTGAAATCTGTTAATTATATGTTATTTAGAAGGGTTATGGAACTATGAAGAAATTGAGAATATTTTTGACATTGGATATGGCAACAAAGTTGTTATTCTTAGAGGCTTTCGTTTTTCTTGGTTGGGCACGAATACTTAAGAGTATTTCATTTTCCAAAGTAGCTCCTAGCTTAGGTGAGAAAATGAGTGAGACAACTTTTGCTGAAAAGGAGTCGGATCGTAAGCTTTTAAAGCAAATTGCACAAGCAATTGATATTACGAGCCGCTATACCTACTGGGAAAGCAAATGTCTTGTAAGAGCGATTGCAGCAATGAAAATGTTAGAAAAACGTAAAATTGAAAGTACTCTTTACTTAGGAACGGCAAAAGATGAGCAAGGAAGAATGATTGCACATGCATGGTTACGGAGTGGACCATATTATATTACTGGAATTGAGGGAATGGATAAATTTGTAGTTATTGGAAAATTCGCAAAAAAAGTTAAGTAATGAGTATGTTTAAAGTAATAATAATAGTTAATTTCTCAGAATAAAATCAATAATTGATGGCCATTTTGGACATAACGTAAATTCATTTAGGGTATGTTAAAAATTCGAATTTTAGTATTGACTAGTTCTTTATAAAGAACTAATGTAATATGTAACCAGAAGTTATATATTATTGAATTTCATTGATGTTTTGATCATATTCGGCAAATGGTTGTTCCTTTTTAAGAAGGTGTAAAATTTATATACCAGTACTAGATTTAATACAAGGAAGGTGGTTGAATGAACAGTTTTAATCAATATGACAACGGTCAAAAAAGAAAGGCAAAGGATATAAATCTAAAAGATTTATTCCTCGTTTTAAAAAGGCGTTTTTGGATAATTGTAGTTATTACAGTTCTTATAAGTATTATTGGTGTATTCATGAACAAATATTCGATTACAACTCCTATGTATCTCTCTTCTTCAAGGATTATTATTGGTGCAGATGGGGAGTTACAAAAAACGCTTCAGGTTATTATTAGAGACTCAACCATTTTAGACAAGGTAGTTGAAGAACTGGGACTTGACAGGTCAGCTGAAGTATTGGCGGGACAAATAACTGTTGCCAGTGTTGATACCTCTCAGGTGGTTAGTATAAGTGTGGTAGATACGGACCCGGTT
>JAQSXG010000464.1 GCA_029256785.1 Neobacillus sp. | reverse complement strand
GTAAATCAATGAACTTGTTTAACATGAATTTTATTCACCCCCGTTCAGCATTTTCATTCTTTTCTTATAGTCAGGCATAATACTCCCTACTTTACGCCAAAAGGATCTGTCATGATTCATATGATAGATATGACAAAGCTCATGAACAACAATATAATCAATGAGCTCCATGGGTAACGTTACGATTAAATAATTGTAAGTAATCTCCTTTTTAGTATTGCAGCTGCCCCAGCGATCGCATATTTTATCGATCTTTATTGATCTAGGAGTTACCCCTAATAACTTTTGATAAATTTCGGTTCTTTCTTTCGTAACCTGCTTGCTCATCCGAACATAGAACTTGCTGACCTCTTCTACTATCTTAGGTTGTGATAATATTCCCTCTTCTGAAAACAGATCAACAGAAATCACTTCATCGAGAGGTCTCATTTCTCCCAGATATCTGATATATTGCTTCCCTACTACTTCCAATTTACTCCTCTAATATTTCTTTCCATTTCGACAAAGACGCTTTGTCATATTTTCAACGCCTCAATTCACTTTTAATAAGCTCTTTCCATTTAATGATATTCCCGATTGCATTTTGCTCCCAGCCTAAAAAAGCATTGACTCAAATTCATCAATTTCTTTGTTTTTGAGATTCTGGGCATGTTCTATTCAAGTAATGACAACCAAAGTTGCTCTGACTCGGTCACCAACTCAGCAACAAACTCAAGAAATGGATGGTAATCTATTGTGGTATGTGCATAATCTAACACTTCATAATACCGTGCACGGTTTTCTTTCTTTATGATAATGGGTGTATACCCATTTTTCAGTAATTCAAAGTTCAAAAGCAGTCTAGAGGTCCTTCCGTTTCCGTCAACAAACGGATGGATTTTTACAAATTCACCATGTAGAAGCGTCGCTCTCACAATTGGGTGATATGACTTCCATTCTTCTTTATACTCCTGGATCAGGTTCTGCATAAGCGAGTTAATTTCATAGTGCTTGGGCGGAATATGAACAGCACCACCAATCACCACATTTTCCATCCTGTACATGCCTGCATTTTGATTGTCTATTTCTTTAAGAATAAGGGCATGAATGTTTTTAATATTCCATTCAGATAAAGGTTCATTGTTTCCTATTAGTTCTTCCAAAAATAGGATAGCCTCTTTATGATTGATTGCCTCTAAGTGTTCCACGACGCTCTTTCCACCAATCGTTATTCCTTCTAGAACAACTTTTGTTTCTGATAAAGTTAATGTATTTCCTTCAATAGCATTACTATTATACGTCCATTCAATAATCAGCTTATCGTGCAGCGAATCTGCCAATCCCTTAGAAAACGGCCTATACTTGTCTATCTTGAATTTCATTTCATCAATTCTGCTAAAGTCATATACAATACCTTTATATGATTTTCTGTAGCTTACTCTGGCATCAACTGGCTTGACTGCATCAGCAGGAATTGACCAGTTTCGACCAAATTTTACAGCGCCATCGACTCGTCCTTCAGCGCAGAGTACCCTTATTCTTCTGTCACTGATCTGCCACTTTTCGCTAGCCTCAGATATGCTTATATATTTCATATTGATCACCTCAGACATATAATATACCGATATCGGAACATTGTAAATGTTATTCTGATATCGGTATAAAATAAAACAAATTATGAAACATGATTCCTTGTTTGTTCCAATTTAGTCCTCTAATATTTCCTTCCATTTCGCCAAAGACGCTTTGTCCTTGGTAACATTAATAAAGGATAGATTGTTAAATTTGACCAGCTGCTTTTTCATTTTACTTGCCATTTTAAGAATGTCACCATTCTTTGTGGTGCTGCAACCCTTAATGATTTCATACAAGGAAGCATCATTGATCAGGACTGTAATTTCTTCATCCTTATATTCTTCCAGCTTCAATAAAATCGTAAGAATAGAATGCAATCCAACAATCGCCGGTTTCATATATTCTGAATAAATAGATTCCTTCTCAATAGGAATCTCATCCTGAAATAAGCTGTATCTTACTTCAATATCTTCTCCCTCGTATAACATTGGAAATGCAGCCAAATATACTTTTATCATTTTTAGTTCTCCTAATTCTTCTGAAAGATTTATATCCTATTTTATCCTTAGCCAGGAAGTAACTTTTGGAGTGTTTTCCACTCGCCCGCACCGTCAAGCACGATAGAAAATTAAAATGCCAGAGCATTTGTGTTTTTGAAAAAAAAGATAGAGAATGAAGAAGACCCCAAGTAGAATGAAGTTACCACACAACAATTCGAAATGATCAAACTTATGCTCTATCCCAATAGTAGCGCAGAACTACTCGGATTAAAAGACGAAATTACTCGTATTAGGACTTAATTTTATTTGCTATTTTCAATTATATCACTTCAGAAAGACAAAACACAAAACAAAATTTGGATTTTCTGGCTATTTTCCTTAACTGGCCTGTTGCTTGCCCTTGAACGGAAGTAAAGGACCTGTGAAGAAAAGTCTGTAAATCAAGGAGTCAAATGGCTTTCTATAAAAACAGGTTATGATATAAACCGATATCATAACCTTCTTCATATGAATTTTAAATTAGTCTTTTGATTTCCGAATAGAAATTTATTGATTCATACCATCCATAACCAGCAATGCGCTCAATTCAGGTTCCTTTCCTAAAAGGCCGATTGCATAAATTGTATAAACCATTCCTGGTTTCAGATTGACATTTGGGACAGTGAGAACCACTGTTGAAGTTCCAGTCGGACGAACTTGCAAGGTATAGGCCATAGGGTCGACAGTGAGATAATTCGTAAGTTGTTTGAAAGAGACGTTCCTGAAAAGTATCGTCCCATCCGGCAAGGTAATATCAACTGCTGGGGCATTCGGTGAGAGATGACTAAAACGAACCATTGATTTACCAAGTGCATTTCCAGCCGTTTTATCCGGTATCGCTAGTAATCCGATTGTATTTAACGTGCCAACAGCGGCAACCGTCTGAATGGTATCAGGCCGGACCATCAGCATATTTTCAACAACAGGATTTGTTTTTGTGCCTGCCGCATAAACAGCTACATGATAATTCCCTTCCGGAACAGGAATATAATCGGTATATTTACCAAAGGCCAGGTCTTTCGCAATCAGCTGATTGTCAGCATATACATCAACGTTTGGTGCATCCGGAACAGCATGAAGTACGCGGATGTACGATTTGGGGATGCTTCCTATGTTCCAGATATTAAGGGTTTCACAAGTTATATTATATTGCATAATGGTTACCTCATCTTATATTAATTTTGTCATTAAAGTCTAACGACAATATAATATATGCAGCACTAATAGTGTTGGTATCCATTGCCATACAAAAAATCAGCGCCACTTCCGATGGTACTATTGAAATTTACAAACCGTGCATTATATTGTTACAAAGGCTTGCATACCTTTAAACCAAAAGCTTGCATACCTTTAAACCAAAAGCTTGCAAGCCCATATCATTATCATAGAAAGCTAATTTGTTGATCCTATTATTTCTTCTCCCAACTACGAATGCGCATTTTCATTTCCTCGATCCCCAGAATACCATACGCAAAACCTTTTTTAACCAGCTCCTCCGGTAAGAATTCGTCGTACTTTTCAAATAGCGGAATCTCACCTTTATAGATCAGCTCCATTGGGTCAAGGGGTTGTTTTTCTATATCACTTAAAAGCTTGAAAAATGCTTCTCGTGTTGCCTTCATCTTGAACTGAATGAAATATGGTCTTGAGGAATCAAGGGCAGTGATGCCCAGATGAGGTGCACATTTCAGCTTGATAAATCTCTCCAGTGCCAAAAATGCATACGAACCAAGCCACGGAAACAGACACCACATATCACCGCCAAGACATACGAGTGACTCTTCTGTCATGCTGGAGTTTCTTGCAGTATGCCTTGCTTCGTCAAGCCTTGTTACAGCATTCTTCATCAGGTAAGGATAGACCACATTTTCGCGCAGAACATCCCTCATTCTTTCAAGAACTTTTGTATTAATATCTCCCGGACATTGTCCGAAATACGCTGGAACTTTTCCTTTCACCTGCTCACAATACACCAGATGGCGCTTGTGATCAACCTCTTCAACGATCCAGACATGTCCGGCAAGCGCTATTTTTTCACCGACTGGCGGAGGCATGACGATTGTACCAAGCTCCTGAGATTTGCTTCTGACCGTGTATTCTTCATTCTCCTTAAACACGGCATAAAACTTATAGGAATTTGTTTGCCGT
>JAQSXG010000463.1 GCA_029256785.1 Neobacillus sp. | reverse complement strand
TAATAGAAATAAAATTATTGATCTAAGTGCTGCAAGTGATATTTACCCATTAGGATCCTATGATAATGTTGCTATCCGAGCTGTAAAAGGAAGTTTATACGGCGACATTTACGGCACAAAATTTCTTCGTGTTGAGGATGCCAACAGCGAATACAATGGTCAGCTAATTTTGAATGGCAATGGTCTACCACAATCCAATGGTCAAATGGTTAAATTAGGGAACCAAGCACCAAAGGCACTAGTAGGATGGACAAACAGCTTAGCCTATAAAAACTTTGGTTTGAGTTTTTTAATTGATGGAAGATTTGGTGGCGAGTTCTATTCGGGAACAAACCTGAACTTACAAGTAAATGGTAGTGCTGCAGTGACCGCTCCTAATGGACAACGTGATAAGCTTTTGGTCGACGGCGTTGTTGCTTCAGGAAGTGGGTATGCAAAAAATACTGTGGAAACAACTCAGCAGTTATATTGGAATCAAGTTGGTACGACTTCTGGAAACTTTGGTATCGGCGAAGCTAACGTATATGACGCAACCAATATTAGACTAAGAAACCTAAGCTTAAGTTACAATTTCCCTAGCACAATACTCAAAAATAGTATTATACAACGTGCAAAAATTAGCGTGACAGCAAATAATGTCTGGATGATAAAAAGCCATGCAAATGGAGTTGATCCAGAATCTGTTTTTGCAATTAATTCAAATGCGACAGGTTTTGAAAACTTCTCTACACCAACTTCAAGATCATTTTTCTTTAACGTAACATTAGGATTTTAAACAATAAAAAAATGAAAAATTTCAAATCAAAAATAGGAATGGCCATATTATTTGGATCTATCACATTTTCTTCTTGTTCAAAATTTGAAGAAATGAATATTGACCCGCTAAAGGCCAATGAAACGCAAGTAAAAATTGAGTACTTTTTTAACAATTCACTAACTGGAGCTCAGCAAGACCCAAATATTGCAGAACGGATATTTGTTTTAGACTGGAAAACAGCAGGAAGACAACACATGACCAACGGCCTTGCATTAGGAACAGTGAATGACGATTGGTCGAAAGAATATTATCGATATTCTGCTGAATGGATTAAAAATGCAAGTAAAGGAATTCAAATAGCCAATGATGAAATTAAAGCTGGATCAGCAAAAGATTATACCAACAATATCCTTCAAATATCAAGAATATGGAGAGCTTATCTTATCAGCGAACTAAGTGATAACTTTGGCCCAGTGCCAATTGATTATGCCGAAGGTGTAAATCCGGATTACAAACCTGTTAAAGATGTCTATTATTACATTCTTGAGGAATTGAAAGATGCGATTTCAAAAATTGATCCGAATGTCAAAATACCTGAAGATGTTTTAAAATTCGACAGAGCATTTGGATTTAAATACGATAGCTGGATCAAATATGCGAACTCTATGCGTATGCGACTAGCGATGCGTATGTCAGAAGTAGATCCTGCCAAAGCAAAAGCTGAATTTGAAGCTGCTGCTGCAACAAATAAATATATTGCAAGCTCTGCAGATAACTTTACCGTCGCAGAAAAAACAGGCTGGGACCCATTGTCTGGAGTAATGAGCAGAGAATGGAATTCCCAAGCACTTTCCGCTACTTTAAACAATCTTTATATTGGTTTAGGCGGGATAAAATCTGATCAATTAGTTGGTACAGACTTAAAATCTTCTATTAAAGATGAGAATTATATTGGAAAACGTTATGCTAATCATTTCACCACACAGACAAATGATCCTTCAGCGGGATATTGGTTGGATGGCCTTCCCAATAAAATTGACCCACGTGCATATAAAGCATTTTATATTCCCGGAGATTTAAGTAATTCTAATTACTCTTTGTACCCATCCTGGACCGATGATGCGAAAACACAGGAAGAAGTTTTAGTAAGCGGGTCTAATCAAATAAAGGTAAATACAAAATATACATGGAATGCTTTTTCTTTAGGAGATTGGGGGGCGAAAGGAACAAATAATAGACTCCGTTCAACTTTAGTAGGAAAAGTTCCGGCATTAAGCCAACAATTTAGAGCAAGCACAAGTAGTAGAATCTTCTTTGCTAGTTGGGAATCCTACTTCCTCCTAGCCGAAGCTGCTGTAAGAGGATGGTCTACCGGCACAACTGCTCAGCAAGCGTATGAAAATGGCATAAAAGCTAGTTTCAATTATTGGGGTGTCGGTGCATATGCAGGCGATTACTTAAATTCGGAAAATTATAATCGTGTGGGGACTTCGGTAAAATTCACACATACAACTGAACCAGGGGATACCCACAATATGATTTACATTGATGGATATACAAATACACCCGGAACTGTTAGCATCAAATATCCTGTTAACACATTATATAAAAATGGTGCCGTACGTAATGATTTATTAACGAAAATTATCACACAAAAATTTATTGCCAATTTACCGTGGTTACCATTAGAATCTTGGAACGACCAAAGAAGATTGGGGTTACCATTTTTTGAAAATCCGGCAATTGAAAATGCATTACCTAACTTGCCAGATCTGAATGCAAGTAATATGATGACAAGTAATATCAAATTCTTCCCACAAAGATTAAACTATCCTTCTTCTTTCAGGGAAGCTTCTCCTGATAAGTATCAGCAAGCGGTCTCCCTTCTAGGAGGTACTGATAAAGTTTTAACTCCCCTATGGTGGGCGAAACAGAAATAAACTTTCTACAGTCCAAATTTTAAGGAGGTGCGAAAATGCACCTCCTTTTTTATCAGCTCACACTATTCAAGTACTCCGAACATTCCAAATTCATTCTTAGCCAAACTCTTAATTTCGAGTAATAGGATCTTGCAAGAATATGGAGAAGTGACATCAATTTAAATCAACAATCATTGTTACAATTAAGTTTAATCGTAAACAATAAAAATACAGCCATCTTATATATTGAACAACTATTTACGATGGTTCTTTTTAAAAAATTTAAAAAGAATTTTGAACTTAATAGAAATACTACATATCTTTATTTTATCAATTTAAACATGTAACCGATTCCAATGTCGAAATACAGCGCTTAAATTAATTGCACAAACTAACTTTGGTATTAAAAAATATCATTTTAAACTCGAAAATCGAATAATTACTTATTGAAGTTGAACTAAATTATGATTGTGGATATTTTAAGGAATTTGTACTACCGTCCAATGCAACCGATTGCAGAAATAGCGAATTCGTTATCCAAGAGTATACCTTCTGTTACAAAACAAATAAATGGCTTGCTAACAAAAGACATCATCGTAGAAAAGGGATATGCCGCTTCCACAGGAGGGAGAAAAGCCATTCAATATACGTTGAATGAAGATTTAAACCATATCGTCATAAGTATTGCCATCGATCAGTTCTACACCTCAATTGCTTTATCCAATTTAAAAGCAGAGGTTCTCAACTCTGAAAATAATATTCCTATTGATCTAAAAGACCAAAAAGCTTCTGAATTAATTATAGAGTCATTACATCAATTTTTCAGCACAAATCAATTAGATACAGATTTAGTCATAGGTATCGGAATTAGCATGCCTGGATTCGTCAATTCCGAAACTGGGTTAAATGAATCCTATAGCGAAGGATCGCCCTTATACAATATCCGAGAGCAAATCGAACTTAGATTTAACATACCTGTCGTAATTGACAATGATTCTCGTTGTGTTGCATGGGCTGAAAAAAAATTTGGTGAGGCTCAGGACTCCTCCCATTCTCTTGTCATCAATCTCAATTGGGGTGTCGGACTCGGCATCCTTATCAATGATGATATATTTAAGGGAACATCCGGATATGCCGGAGAATTTAGTCATATCCCACTTTCCGATACGTTAACCTTGTGTTCTTGTGGAAAAAGAGGATGTCTGGAAGTCGAAGCGTCCATTAGTGCAGCCATTCGAAATATTCAAAAGGACATCAAAAAGGGAGAATACTCTATATACGGAAAACTAGAAAAAGAAAATAACAATCAAGTTGAGGCGTTGATAGAGGCCGTACAGATCGGGGATCAAGTAGCCATTAATAATATTGGAAAAATCGGATACTTATTAGGAAAAGGGATATCTACGCTAATTCATATTCTTAATCCCCATCGAATTATTATCAGTGGTAGAGGAGCAGAGATAGGTCAGATTCTGGCACCACATATCCAAGTTGCTGTCAATGAATACTGTATCCCAAAGATTGCTAAGAAAACAACACTAAGCATCTCCACTCTACATAAGAGTG
>JAQSXG010000462.1 GCA_029256785.1 Neobacillus sp. | reverse complement strand
TAAGGTACCTGTTGAGGTCAATGATTCTCCTGGTTTTGTCTCAAATCGCATCCTCTTACCAATGATCAATGAGGCGATTTATGCATTGTACGAGGGTGTGGCAACGAAGGAAGCAATCGATGACGTGATGAAGCTTGGGATGAATCATCCAATGGGGCCGCTAACCTTAGCTGATTTTATTGGCTTAGATACCTGTTTATATATTATGGAAACCCTGCATGAAGGGTTTGGCGATGATAAATACCGCCCATGCCCGTTGCTTCGTAAATACGTGAAGGCAGGCTGGCTCGGCCGTAAGTCTGGCCGCGGTTTTTACTCGTATGAATAATTAGTCCTCAAAAGGGGAGAAGGAAAATGAATCTTACATTCACTGATGAACAAGAAATGATGCGAAAAATGGTTCGCGATTTTGCTGAAAGTGAAATTGCGCCTTTTATAGAAAAGATGGAAAAAGGTGAGTTCCCGCGCGAGATTCTCCGCAAGATGGGTGAACTTGGACTAATGGGTATTCCCGTGGCTGAAAAATATGGTGGTGCAGAAATGGATTTTGTCTCCTATATCATTGCCATCAATGAACTTTCAAAGGTTAGCGCGACGGTTGGAGTCATTCTGTCCGTTCATACATCTGTCGGTACAAACCCCATTATCTATTTTGGCAATGACGAGCAAAAACAAAGATACTTACCAAAACTTGCTACGGGTGAGTACTTGGGCGCATTTTGCTTAACAGAGCCTAGCTCCGGGTCGGATGCGGCTAGCTTAAAGTCGCGGGCGATAAAGGATGGTGAGCATTATGTGCTCAATGGATCAAAGATGTTCATTACCAATGGAGGTGAGGCGGATGTTTATATTGTTTTTGCCTCTACTGATCCCACGCTAGGAACAAAAGGAATTTCAGCTTTTATTGTTGAAAAAAATACCCCGGGACTTGTGATTGGCAAGGATGAGCGAAAAATGGGTCTTCATGGTTCAAGAACCGTTCAGCTAACCTTTGAGAACATGCGCGTGCCAGCAAAAAATCTCCTTGGCCAAGAAGGCGAGGGTTTTAAAATTGCGATGGCTAACTTGGATGTCGGCAGGATTGGTATTGCCGCACAGGCGCTCGGAATTGCTGAAGCTGCTCTTGAAGCCGCAACGGCTTATGCGACAGAACGCAAGCAGTTTGGCAAACCAATCGCAGCCCAGCAAGGAATTGGCTTTAAGCTTGCAGACATGGCAACAAATGTGGAAGCTGCGAAACTATTACTCTATCGTGCAGCTGATTTACGTTCCCAAGGCTTAAATTGCGGGAAAGAAGCATCAATGGCAAAACTCTTTGCTTCGAAGACGGCAGTTGAGGTGACAACCGATGCGATTCAAGTGTTTGGTGGATACGGTTATACCGAGGACTATCCTGTCGAGCGTTATTTCCGTGATGCCAAAGTTACCGAAATCTACGAAGGTACAAGTGAAATACAACGGATTGTTATTAGTAAGTATCTATAGACTTATAGTAAGAAATCCAGTGGACCAATTTTTTACAAAAATTGTCGTAAAGGGCTGGAACTTTGTCGTAATGGTCATCAACTTTGTAGTATGCGATGTAATTTTGTAGTAAAGTAGATGTATTTTCCAACATTAACCAATTTCTGTAGTGAGTGTCGCTAGCTTTGTAGTAAGTGACCCGGATTTTGTAGTAACCACACAAAATTTTGTTGTATGTGACCTAACAAACCCAATATTCCCTTTAGGAGGACTAATAAAATGAACTTTCGATTAACTGAAGAACATGAAATGATTCGTAAGATGGTGCGGGATTTTGCTAAAAACGAAGTGGCTCCAACGGCTGCTGAACGGGATGAGGAAGAACGTTTTGATCGTGAGATTTTTGACAAAATGGCTGAGCTTGGCTTAACAGGGATTCCATGGCCAGAGCAATACGGTGGAATTGGCAGTGATTATCTTGCTTATTGTATCGCGGTGGAAGAGCTTTCTCGCGTGGATGCATCAGTGGGTGTTCTTTTATCCGCTCATACCTCACTTGCAGGCTGGCCGATTTACAAATTCGGCTCGGAGGAACAAAAACAAACATACCTGCGCGCATTGGCAGAAGGAAAGAAGATTGGTGCCTACGGTTTAACAGAGCCTGGCAGCGGTTCGGATGCTGGTGGAATGAGAACTACAGCAAGACTCTAAGGATACCACTATGTTCTTTATGTCTCAAAATTCTTTATCACCAACGGCGGTGAAGCAGACATCTATGTTGTCTTTGCCTTAACTGACCCATCAAGTAAGCAAAAAGGAACAACCGCATTCATCGTGGAAAGTGGTTTCCCTGGGTTCTCTGTTGGGAAAAAAGAAAAGAAACTAGGTATTCGTTCCTCACCGACAACAGAAATTATTTTTGAAGAATGTCGGGTGCCTGTCACCAACAGACTTGGTGAAGAGGGTGAAGGGTTTAAAATTGCAATGATGACGCTTGATGGTGGCCGGAACGGAATTGCTGCACAGGCAGTTGGAATTGCGCAAGGTGCCCTTGATGCGGCTGTTGATTATGCAAAAGAGCGTCAACAGTTTGGTAAGCCAATTGCTGCTCAACAGGGAATCGGCTTTAAATTGGCAGATATGGCGACAGGTATTGAAGCTTCAAGACTATTAACCTATCAAGCAGCATGGCTGGAGTCAGAAGGACTTCCATATGGTAAGGAATCAGCGATGTCAAAACTATTCGCTGGTGATACTGCAATGAAGGTTACGACGGAAGCGGTTCAAGTATTTGGTGGTTATGGATATACCAAGGATTATCCGGTTGAGCGATATATGCGTGATGCAAAAATCACGCAAATCTATGAAGGAACACAGGAAATCCAACGCCTCGTCATTTCACGAATGATAACGAAATAACAGGTGAAAAAGGCGGTTTTTAGGGGATGAAGAAACGAGAAGTACAGGCTTCAGTTAAGGATGAACGTCTCGTGCAGCGCAGAAGGGACCAAATGATTAAAGGGGCGGTTGCGCTTTTTAAAGAAAAGGGGTTTCACCGGACAACGACAAGGGAAATTGCCACTGCTGCTGGATTTAGCATTGGTACGTTATACGAATACATCCGGACGAAAGAAGATGTTCTCTATTTAGTTTGCGATAGTATATATGATCATGTTAGCGAGCGGCTGCAACAGGATCTTGAACATAAACAGGGCACAATCGAAAGCCTGAAACAAGGAATCGCGAATTATTTTCGGGTCATTGATGAAATGCAGGCGGAAGTGCTAGTCATGTACCAAGAAGCGAAATCTCTTACGAAAGATGCACTTCCCTATGTATTGAAAAAGGAAAGTGAAATGGCCGGGATGTTTGAAAAGCTATTATGGCTTTGTGTTGAAAATGGGGAGCTGGAATTAACGGAAAAGCAGGTAAAAATCATTAGCCACACGATCATTGTTGAAGGGCAAATGTGGAGCTTTCGCCGTTGGACGTTACAGAAGTTATTTACGTTGGATGAATATATTGATTTACAAACAGAACTATTATTTTCAGGGCTTACGAGTGGTGCCTGTCACCAAAAAGGGGGAAAACAATGACGAATGCAGGGGTTTATCAACCGAAACATCATATTCGGTTTGTGACAGCGTCGAGTTTGTTCGATGGTCATGATGCTTCGATTAATATCATGAGGAGAATTCTCCAAGCAAGTGGTGCGGAGGTGATTCATCTTGGCCATAACCGTTCGGTGGAAGAAGTTGTTAATGCAGCCATTCAAGAGGATGCACAAGGAATTGCGATTTCCTCTTATCAAGGCGGACATGTTGAATACTTTAAATATATGTACGATTTGCTAAAGGAAAAAGGAGCACCAAACATACGCATATACGGCGGCGGGGGCGGTGTAATTATCCCGCGTGAAATTAAAGAGCTGCATGACTATGGAATCGCTTGGATATTCTCTCCGGAGGATGGCCGAAAGCTTGGTTTGCAAGGAATGATTAATCGCATGCTTGAGGAGTGTGATTTTTCAACCGTTTCTGCCAATACGGTGGATCAGATTGAAAAATTGCCAACAGGCGATGTTAATGCAGTCGCAAAGTTGATCACCCTAGCAGAGCTTCATGTCGATAAAAACCGTGAAGCCGCTGCAGCAGCAGAAAGCTTGCTTGAAAAAGTAAAGGAATTATCTCAGGAAGTACCGGTGGTTGGTATTACAGGAACGGGCGGAGCCGGAAAAAGCTCGCTTACGGATGAACTAATTCGCCGTTTTATCAATGAACTACCAGATAA
>JAQSXG010000461.1 GCA_029256785.1 Neobacillus sp. | reverse complement strand
TTAGACATTTTTCTACTTTAACTATATTAGGAGGTACTTTATGTCTATTGATAGACAAACATATAAGAAGAGCAAGAAAAGGCGAAAAAAGCTTTGGCTCTGGATTATGACACCGATACTTATCATTTTGATAAGCGTATCCGTCTACGCAACTTACTTATACAATAAAGCTGAAATTGTAATGAATGATTCCTATACACCTATTGAACGGAATACTGCACGTGCAGCCGAAGTTGATGTTGAAATGGAAAATACCTCAATCTTATTCATTGGAGTAGATGACAGCAGTGAACGAAATTTCAGCGATAGTTCCCGTACAGATGCATTATTACTGGCAACGTTCAATAAGAATCAAAAATCAGTGAAATTATTGAGCATTCCTCGTGATTCTTACGTTCATATACCAGAGAAGGATATTTATACGAAAATCAATCACGCGCACGCATATGGCGGAGTAAAGCTCACACTTGATACAGTCGAAGAACTGCTTGATATCCCAATTGATTATTATGTGAAAATGAATTTCAACGCCTTTATTGACGTTATTGATGCTTTAGATGGAATTAAAGTCGAGGTTCCTTATACCTTCTCAGAACAAAACTCCAATGACCAAGCAGGCGCAATTACCCTTAAAGAGGGTTTGCAAACATTAGATGGTGAAGAAGCACTTGCTCTTGCACGAACTAGAAAAATGGATAGTGATATTAAAAGAGGTGAGAGACAGCAAGAAATCTTTAAAGCTGTCCTATCCAAAGCTATATCTGTTCAATCTATCGGTAAATATTCAGATGTAATCGAAGCTGTTGGAAAAAACATGACCACCGATTTATCTTTTAATCAAATGAAATCCTTTATCAGTTATTTACAAACAGGTAGTGGTATCAATATGGAGTCCTTAAGTCTAGCCGGAGGCGATTCCTATATTAATAATATCTATTATTATCAACTAGATGAAGCTTCACTGGAACTAACGCAAGAAACGCTAAAAGACCATCTTTCAGATTCAGCACAATCAGCTAGCTCGACAGATATCTCCAATTCCACTAGTAATAATTAGAAAAAAGGGTGAGAAGCATTTTATATGCCTCTCGCCCTTTTTTGTTTTGTTTGGGGTTTTTCTAAAAAAATTTTACAACAATCTATACGTAAAGAACCTTTTTTTGACCTTAATTACATCCAATATTTTATCCTTTTTTCTCTGTTGACAATTTTATACTTTTTATTAGTTTCAACAAGGGGTGAAAGTCCTTTCCAAACAGCCCGATTCTCTCGGCAATTATTTCAATTAGGAAAAGGAGAATAGCACCTAAAACCATTGCACCCCAAAGCTTTGCTTGAGAAAAGATTATAGCCACTAATCCAAAAAAGGCAGCCAAAGCATAAATTAGTAACACTGTTTGACGATGTGTGTAACCCATGCGGAGTAAACAGTGATGCAAATGTGATTTGTCAGGCATAGAGAGTGGTTGTTTATTTATTAGCCTGCGTAAAATTGCGAATATGGTATCGGAGATTGGCACTCCAAGAATAATTATTGGTATGATAAAAGAGACAAAAGTAACGTTTTTAAAACCCAAAAGGGATAAAACGGATATCATAAAGCCTAAAAATAATGCACCCGTATCCCCCATAAAAATCTGCGCGGGATGAAAATTGTAGTATAGAAATCCAAGTGTGCTCACTATCAGAATGGAGGCAATGATTACTACATACGTATTCCCCATAAAAATCGCCATTACTGATATAACAACTAAGGCAATGGATGATACCCCTGCAGCCAATCCATCAAGCCCATCAATCAAATTTATTGCATTAGTGATACCAATTACCCAAAAAATCGTAAATGGAATACTTAAATAGCCAAACTCAAACAGACCACCAAATGGTAAATTAATAATGGTTATTTGCAATCCTCCATATAGTACAACAATGCACGCTGCAACTACTTGTGCTACAAGTTTAATTCGAGCAGACAATTCAATCATGTCATCGAAAATTCCGGTTATCACAATGATTCCACTACCAATCATGATCGATGTGGAGTATTGGTTTTCAGGTTGTAAGATAACCACACCTGCTAAAAAGCTAATATAAATAGCTAAACCGCCTAGGCGCGGCATCAATTTTTGATGCACTTTACGCACATTGGGACGATCTGTCGCACCAATCATAAAGGCTAATTTTTTTACCAGAGGTGTACTAAGAATTGAAATGAAAAAGCATACTATCAAGGTAATAAATATCATAGAAACCTCCTCCATAGTATCTTGTCCATTAAATTCAAAAGAAAAACAGTAATTTGAAGTATTACGATATAACAAAAAGAGGCAATTTCCAAGGGTTGCCCTTGAAAATCACCTCCTCTTTAGAATTTATTACTTAATCCATGCTCCGTCAGAACCTACTTTGTACTTTCCAACTGTAGTGTTAGCAGCCATGCTGCCATTATCGTATAGGAAGTACCACTTGGTACCTACTTTTACCCAGCCTGTTGCCATTGCACCGTTTGCGTTTAGGTAGTACCACTTCTTATCTGTGTATACCCAACCTGTTTCCATGGCACCTTTTGAGTCTAGGAAGTACCACTTCTTACCTGTGAATACCCAGCCTGTTTTCATAACACCATCAGAACCTAGGAAATACCATGTGTTATTGCTATTCAACCAGCCTGTTTTCATAACACCCGAACCATTAAAGAAGTACCATTTGTTAGATACCCTAAACCAGTCAGTTTTCATGTCGCCATTAACTGCGTCTAAATAGTACCACTTGTTACCTTCTTGGAACCAACCAGTTTCCATGACAGCATCTTCATTAAAGAAATACCATTTGTTATTAATGAATTCCCACTCATCGACAACAAGCTCACCAGTTTCAGGGTGAACATAATACCAATTTTCACCGTCTTGGTGCCAGCCTGGCTCAATTTCTTCAAAATAATTAATATTTACCATTCTGTACTCATATTCTCCAAAAATAGGGCCTTCATAATTCTTTACATAGTTGATTAAACCATCTAAATCTGTTGGTCCCTGGACAGAATTTGTACCTTTTAGAAGCGCTTGATAGCCATCGCCGCCACCAGCCATGAAGTTATTCACTGTAATTGTATATTCGGCTTTAGGGTCGATTGGTGTACCATCTTCCAGATAAATATCAAGAATCCTTTTACCGTATTCAAGTGTATCATCAAATTCATAAAACAATCCTGAAATTTGCAACATTTTTGCACGAGTTGGATCAGCCCATTGTTGGTTTAACAACTCTCTAATGATATCGCCAGTGACAGTCATTTTGATAAGATCATTACCAAATGGTTGAACATTAAATAGTTCACCCCAAGTGATTTCTCCAGCATTAAGGTCGTTACGGATTCCGCCTGGATTCATGAATGCCATGTCTGTATCCATCTCCGCACGCATTGCATCAGCAATTACGTTACCTAAAACTTGTTCCCCATGCTCGTTAGCAGATCTTGTTAATTCAACTCCCGCTTCACCAATTGATTCATTAAGGATTGGTGCAATTGCTTCTTTGTAAGCTGTAAGTTCAGCAGCAATCTTTGCATCAGGAGCAATTTTAGAATGTATAGTATCTACGATTTCAGCCTTTGATTTGTCCATTACAATATCTTTCGTAATTGGGTCAATGACTAAATCGATATCTGAAAACGCAGTACCATAAGACCATGATTGTACGACTAATTTGTTATCTATTGTTGATTTTAAATATTTGTGGTCATGACCACCGTAAATCACGTCAACTTCGTCGTCAACCTCGTTTGCAAAATCAATAACTTCTCCAGCTGCACCTGTTCCATCCGTTTTAGAGGATCCAGGGTTATGAGCTAGAACCACGATTGCTTCTACACCCTTAGTTTTTAATTCAGCTGTATATTTGTTAATCGCAGTTACTTCGTCAGTAAACTTAACATCTTTTACTGCACTTGGAATAACGATGTTTGGAGTGATTGTTGTAACAACACCGATAATACCAATTTTAACACCATCAACTTCTTTAATTACATATGGATCTAATACAAGATCACCAGATTCTTTGTATTCAACGTTTGCAGCTACGTACGGGAAGTCTGCACCTTCAAATTCACCCGTTTTTGGATGAGCACCACCATTGATTAGGCGAAGCATTTCCTTTACACCTTCATCAAATTCATGGTTTCCAATTGTACCAGCATCAAAGCCAATATCGTTTAAGAAGCGAATGGTTGGCTCATCTTGCAATAAAGCTGATACCGGAGCACTTGCACC
>JAQSXG010000460.1 GCA_029256785.1 Neobacillus sp. | reverse complement strand
TTACATACATCATTCCATTGGGGTTTATCAGCTTCTATCCTGCATCGGAATTACTTCAAAAAAGCACCGACATCGTTTTGCCCGGAAATCTGTGTCTCGCTTCACTATTGGTTGGAATCGTAGTGTATACAATCGGTTACACAATATTTAAAAAAGGCTTGAGTCGGTATGAAAGTTCTGGCTCATAAGAAATGGAGATGTGAAAATGCCGGTTATTCAAGTAGAACATCTTGTTAAAGAATTTAATGTTGTGCAAAAGGAAAGCGGACTAAAAGGGGCCTTTAAAAATATTCTGAAGAGCAATAAACTACTGGTCCGTGCTGTTAATGATATTAGCTTTTCATTGGAAGAAGGCGAAATCGTCGGTTACATTGGTCCAAACGGAGCCGGAAAAAGCACTACTATAAAAATGATGTGCGGAATTTTACAACCTACAAGCGGCAGTGTGATTATAAACGGAATGTCGCCTTATGTTGACCGAAAAAAAGTTGTAAAAAATCTGGGAGTAGTGTTCGGTCAGCGTACGCAGCTTTATTGGGATTTACGGTTGGGTGAGTCTTTTGAGCTTTTAAAACGTATTTATGAAATCGATAATGATAAGTATCACCACAATTTCGCGATGTTGGATGAAATTCTGAACTTACAAGAAATTATAAACACGCCTGTCCGCCAACTGTCACTTGGGCAGCGTATGCGCGGTGATCTGGCAGCTGCCATGCTGCATTCCCCCCCTGTTATCTTCCTTGATGAGCCAACAATCGGTTTGGATGTGGATGTAAAATACGCAATCCGAAAATTCATAAAAGATATTAATCAAAATTGTAAGACTACTATCATTTTAACAACTCACGATTTAGACGATATACAGCAATTATGCAAGAGAATTATTATTATCAATAAAGGAAAAATAGTGGAAGACGGTTCGCTAAATCAGCTTATTGACAGACTCGCGCCTACTAAGAAACTAATTGTAGATTTTTTTGAGGAGTAGCAGAATATTCAAGTTTCTAACGCCAAAAATATAAAAACGGAAAAAGGCAGGGTGTGGTTTGAATTTGACAAGGCAAAAACCAGTGCCGGAGAAATCATGACGGAGCTGTCATCCAATTACCTTATTCAAGATATAAGCATCGAAGAAACCAATATTGAGGATGTTATTAGGCGGGTATACAACCAAGGTGCAAAAGAAAGCTGCTAAAATACCGTATTTAAATAAGGGATTCGGACATGAAGGTGAATCCGATATTATAAAATTTGAGGTGGGCGTTATGGTTTTAAGATATGGAGCTCCCGAAGAAGCCGGCATGTCTTCGGAAAGAGTAAAAAAAGCAGAGAAACTTGTTGAAGGTTGGGTCGAAAAGGGGGATTTTCCTTCCTTTGAAATGGTCATTGCAAGAAAAGGGATCATCGTGTCTCACAAGGCATTCGGAAAAATGGGGCCGGAAGAAGATGCTAAACCGCTAAGGCTTGATACAATTTTCCCTTTGTCCTCGATTTCAAAGCCAATAACTGCAACTTGTATCATGATTTTACTGGAAGACGGTCTTTTAGACCTTGATCATCCAGTAGTAGATTATATCCCTGAGTTCACAGGCAAAGGCAAGGATAAAATAAAAATTCACCATTTGATGACCCATACATCAGGCTTAAGGGATGAAGATGCACATGCTCATGCTGAAAAAAAGCGAGGTACCATTGAAATACCGCCGGCGGATAAAAACGAGCATCCGAAAATCCATGAGTGGCTAAACCTTATTTATGACATGCCTGTTTGGAAAGCACCGGGGGAAGAAATGAGTTATTGTAGCACCGGCATCGGACTTTTGGGTGAAATCGTAAGAAGAGTTAGCGGTAAGTCTTTGGCGGATTTTGCTAAAGAAAGAATCTTTGATCCTCTGGGAATGGACAGTACGAATTATGGCGTACCTGAGCATTTGCGTAACCGTGTTGTAAGACGTTCACTTCAAAATCCGTTTGGCGAATGGATGATGGATCCTGAGAGTTTAGACAACCCCTCCGGCGGAGGCGGGGCGTTTTCAACTGCTATGGATATGGCAGTATTCTGCCAGATGTTCATGAACGGTGGAAAGTATGGTAATTCAAGAATTATTAGTCCCGCAGCAGTTGCACAGATGACGCGCAACCAAATACCGGGTGTTCCCGCAAGATTTGAAGATAAATACTTTCCCGAAGCAAGTTGGGGGTATTGCTGGAATGTCCGATGTGCAAAACGGGATGAATTTGGCTCCTTATGTTCGCCAAGAATGTTTAGCCACGGGGGTGCCGGTGGTACATTTGTTTTTGGAGATCCCGAATATGATGTTGTCGGTTCTTATTTTTCAGTATCAACATTCAATAAAAAGAATGAGCAGCGTATATACTTTGACCTTTACAGCAATGCTGTGCTCTCTGCAATCGAAGAACTCTAACATATAAAAATATGAAACAATCACTACTTCTGCAATAATGCGATAAAGGTTAGAATAATGAATTACATAAAACATAAGTTAGCGGTAATGAAAGCTGTTTCTCTATTAACCTACAAGGAATGGAGTGCCTATCGTACACATTCTATGGTTTCCATTTTTGTAGGTCCGGTATATTTTATTGTACAGTATTTTATTTGGACAGCGGTATATTCGGGTCGTTCAGATATAAATGGTATGCAACTTTCTCAAATGATAACCTATTTTGGAGTTACTGCCTTAATAGGTTATTTAACGATGGATTTTGCTGATTGGAACCTGCAAATGTTGGTAAGAACAGGGAAGTTCTTAACCTTTGCCCTAAGACCTATTCACCACAGATTTTTTGCGCTGTCTCAAAAAATAGGTCATCGTATTTTGGGGTTCTTCTTTGAGTTTCTTCCTTGTTTAATCATATTTATTTTTCTTTTCAAGGTAAACATGATGCCTGTAAGCTTCGGTTGGACTGTTCTTTCGATTGCCCTGTCTTTTTTAATGAATTTTTACTTGAATTATATGATTGGCTTGACTGCTTTTTGGCTGGTTCAATCCGGCAGTATTCGCAGTGTTTTTCAACTCCTTCTGAGAATTTTTTCCGGAGAGTTGATTCCACTTGTATTTTTTCCGTTACCTTTGCAAAAGTTGATGATTTTTCTACCTTTCCAGTATGTATCATACGTACCTACAATGGTTTATACAGGTCAATACAGGCTGGCAGATATAACAATGAGTACTCCACAAATAGTTGGAGTACAAGCTGTTGCTGTAGTTGTGACTGCGCTGTTTAGCGAAATTATTTATAGAGCATCAATCAAGAGATTCACGGGGGTGGGAGCATAGTATGATACAGAAATATCTACAGATTTACAAGGAATCTATAAAAATCTCTTTTGCAACAGCTTCCACATATCGGGTTAATTTTATCTTGAGTAACTTTATTACGCTTGTCGGCAATATACTCTTTCCTTTGGTAACAGTAATGATCTATGGATCAGGGGCAAGCTTCCCCAATTGGTCATTTTATGAGGTGCTGCTAATTCAATCCATTTTTACAATGTCAACAGGGATAGCTAAAATACTATTCAATGGGGTCCTCTGGGCAACAATGCAACATGTAATTGATGGGAGCCTTGAGATTGTTCTTATAAAACCAGTAGATAGCCTTTTTTATTTAATTGCCTCTACCATTTCTCTTGATAGTGTTGGTTTACTTCTTGGTGGAGGAATCATGTTTATCTACGCAATAGTCCAAGTAAATGGTATCTCTTTCTTGATGTGGCTGCAGTTTATAGTTCTTTTTGTGTCTGGAATTTTCGTTTTGATGGGTATTTCACTTATTATGGCGGCAACCTCCTTCAAATGGGTCGGTAATTCAAGAATTCCGGAAATTTTTGATAGTATAAATTCATTCGGGAAATACCCTCAAAGTATATTTAATAAATCTATCTCGAGCTTTACAACGTTTGTAATACCTGTTGCAATGGTGGGATATTTTCCAGCAACAGCACTTTTAGGAAAAGTAACCCCATCCATATTCATTGCAATAATTCCATGCGTTTTATTCAATATGGTAGGAATTCTACTGTACAAACACATGATACGTTTATATGAAGGAGTAGGAGGATAAGCTGATTTCATGGATATAATCACAGTTAAAGATCTAGCAAAGACCTATGAAACCTATAAGCGTGGAAGTGGTTTTTTTGAAACTGTAAAAAGCTTTTTTAGTCGTGAAAAGGTTGTGGTTAATGCAGTAAATAATGTTTCCTTCAATGTTGGCGAGGGTGAAATAGTGGGTATTCTTGGGCCTAAT
>JAQSXG010000459.1 GCA_029256785.1 Neobacillus sp. | reverse complement strand
ATCTTCATATCTACGTCCTTCAAGTTCCGAAACCAATCTTGTATGAATATACGCCGCTTTTGCTTTTTGTCCATCAATTTCATCAAGCTGATGGTCCATAGCTTCTCTATCATGAATAGCTACCGGCTCAACAATAATTTCTACAGGATCGGATGATACAAAAGTATTTAGAAGACTTCTGATTCCATCCTCATATCTACTGAAATCCACTTTTTCAGCATATATCTTCATGAGAGAAGCACGTAGTTTCTGGAAGAACAGAAGGTCAGCCTTATACCGATTCATTTGTTCAAATCCAACTGCCTCGTAAATTGAATAACTTCCCATTGCAAGCTCCATTTGTTTAGTGAAAGCAGATAGTTTCTCATAGAACTCATTACGCATAGCTTTGCCAGCTTCAAGGTCATCGTTTTCAAAAAATGTTTGCCAAGCTCTTGGATTATTACGGTCAAATTTGTTTTGTCCGAAGATATTATGAAGTTCTTGATGCGAATTATATAATACCTCTTTTTGCTCATTTGCAGTGAAAATTGAATCTGCCAAATCATTTGTGTCGAATCCATCAAGTCCCGATTCGGTATCACTATATAAGTCCATTGCTGAATTTAGTTTTGAAAACAATCCCCAATAGTCAACAATTAATCCAAAATCCTTACCGGGCCAAACACGATTCACCCTAGCAATAGCCTGCAAAAGAGTATGATCTTTCATTGATTTGTCAACATATAGTACCGCCAATGGAGGGGCATCAAATCCCGTTAACAACATATCCTTAACTATAACGATATCAATATCATCTCCCCCGACGATATTATTCTTAACGTAGTCCTCGTAATCATCATGCTTTTGCCCGAATCGTGGCTCAACTACGTTTTTAAAGAAATCTCTAATTTTCTGCTTATTCTGAGTAGATAATGTTCCTTCATCTCCCTCTGACTCAACAGATTCGTCACAGATTAATGCAGCTGATTTCACTCCGCCGAGTCTGTTAATTGCATGCTGCAGGTCAATAGCTGCAGCACGGGAAGAAGCAGCCACCATGGCCTTATACCCTCTTGGTTTACAGTAAGTTGTAAAATGTTCATGGATATCAAATGCAATCATCGCAAGTCTTTGCTCTGTTTGTGCTAAAGGCAAAAAACGGCTCCATTTCCTTCTCATATCTTCCTGTTGCATGTCGTTTAGTGGAGCTAAGATGTATTTTAAATAGTCGTCAATTCTATCATTTGGAACTGCCTGAGGAATATATCTACCCTCATATACAAGCGGGACAATAACGCCATCACGTATTCCATCTTCGAAACGATATGGTTCGCCAATTAGTTTTCCAAATTTACGGTAAGTGTTGTTTTTGTCTTTTTTAAGCAATGGTGTGCCAGTAAATCCAATTTTAATCGCGTTAGGCAAAACTTGGTTCATCATATTATGAAACTCGCCAGTATGACTTCGATGGCTTTCATCTATCAGTAAAAAGATATTATCTGCCATCGTTTTCACGCGCCCACGTGCCGCCGTTTCAAATTTATTTATGGTAGTCGTAATAATGGTCTCTCCGATATTACTAAGTAAAGTAATAAGTCCTTTGCCAGTTGTAGCTTCACTTGGTTGCATGCCTGTGTGTATAAAGTTATCTCTAAGCTGTTTAACCAGGTTGATTCGATCACACGCCAACACAAACCGGGCATTTGTTATCTTTTTATCTGCGATAATACGTTTTGTAAGCATTACCATTGTGAGCGACTTTCCGCTTCCTTGTGTATGCCAAATTACGCCTCCTCGAGATCCGTTACCGTCCTCCCCTTTAATGCGGCGCATCGCACTTTCAACGCCAAAGTATTGTTGATATCTGGCGATCTTTTTCAAATTATTATCATATAGTATATAGTATCGAATTAATGATAATAATCTCTCTTTCGAAAGAAGTGACACTATCGTTTTATCTTGTTCCGTTATAGTGGTGTCCCCCGTATAGCGTTTAGCCGCTTCAATCTGCCAAGATTTATTTTCCTTTCCAAGCTCCATCCACTTGCAAAAAAATTCCTGAGGTGTGCCTGAAGTTGCGTATTTGACTTCATTTGGATTCATCGCGATAACGAGCTGAACATACTTAAATAATTGTGGGATATAATCTGGTTGCCAGTTCCTAATATTCTGTTTGACTCCTTCTTCAACATCAATACCGGAATTCTTACACTCGATTACTACCAGCGGAATGCCATTAACCAGTATAATAATATCTGGGCGAGCGAATTTTCCGTTCATTCGCTCAACTGAAAACTCATCTGTGACCTGCCAGATATTTTTCTCCGGATGCTCCCAATCTATATAGTTTAAATCAAATGACTGGCGCCCACCATCAAACAGTTCTTCTTCGCAACTTTTACCGTAAAGTAAACTATCGTATATTGTTTTACTGGCGTACATTAGCCCCCTTTCCAAAACCACATCCAAATCACGTATGGCAGCCCCAACAGACCGCTCAGAAAAAGGTGTCATCTTATCGCGATAATGGAAAAACTGGCCAGCCATAAATTCTCGCATCACATCAGGGAATACAACATTAGAAAGCCTCCCTCGTTTTTGTTCGGCTTCTGCCCTAGGAACGTATTGATATCCCATCGCCTGTAGTTGACGAATTGCTCTGTCCTGTGACTCAGGGCGCTCGTTGAATATGGTGTGATCAATCATGGTGTTAGTTCTCCTCTTAATACTTAAAATTATTACGTAATCCGTTATGTTCTTAATATATGGATAAGGCAGGGGCGGAATCCACCCCTGCTATATTGATAAGTAATTAACCGAAAATGTTACAAACTGGACATTTCCATCCCGAATTCTTTGGACGGTCAGGATGTATTGTATTATTTAAACTTCCATCCGGACCACCAAAATCATGATAATTATGGCATTCCTTCTCAAAGGCAGCCTTTGGAGAAGATGCATAACTATATTTAAATTTAGTATAGCTTTCGCCTATATGACTTTTAATCCTACCGTCAACATCGTTGTCAGAACGTCCAACATACAGGACAACAAGCTTGTCTTCTTTATTTACATATCCAAGGGCATAATTACCTGCACTTGTTTTAGTAATCTGATTATCAATTGTGGATTTGTCAAAAGCGAAAGGTCCCTGCATATTTAAACTTGCCATGGTTTTTTCCTTTCTGCTTGACTTCATCAAGCTGTTAATGCTAATATAATTTTACACTTTTTAAAATTGAGCGGTTAGTCTGTTGCGGCAGAATAATTGCTCTTTTTTAATACTATCATATCAGCCATCACCTCCTTAAATTACAATCACTAACGCTACTACTTCTTATCCTTTGGCGGACAAGGATCGGCGCCATGGCTATCAGAACTCTGAATTCGTCCATCTTTTCCATGAACAACCATCTCTGTTCCCTGATTTCTGCTGATTTCACGTGCGATATTTATTGCCTGTGCTTTTGTATCTACATGTGCACTTGCTCTATCAGCTCCACCGCGCTTAACATCCCAGCCACCCCTGTCACTATTCGGGACAACATGATGCGTATCTCTCGACATATTCATCACCTCCTATGCAGATATTTCAATTCTATTTGAGAATTGATTCCATTTTTCTATTACAAAGGGCCGGTTATTATCCAACCACTCTTGCGCCATTTTCTTCTGAGCAGGAGATATTTTTCCACTACATGCGAGAATATCCCCATTTTCTATTGCAATTGACATTGATGCACCTGCTCATTTGTATATACTTCAAACTTAATACTGTTTACTCTGGCGATTTGAACAAAGTCGCTTATATTACGGAGAATTAGTTCCCATTCACGAAGTATATTAAGTTCTTCATTATTTATTCTTTAAACCCTCACTATTCCTGTAAGTAGAAGCTGTTGTAAAGATCTTTTCTTTGCTTGCCATTGGAGTAGTTCTTGTTCTAGCAATTCTATTTCACAATCTGCAGACGAAAAGACTTTTGCAATGGCATTTTGTTCTTCAATGTCCGGTATCGAAATCTCCAATTTTTTTATTATTCCAGCATTAAAATTTGGTTGTCCTCCTTGAGTATATTTACCAATAGCTATTTGCATCTGATTTTCAAGGGATACCATTAAGAAAAGTGTATTGATTTGATATACTGGGGTAATAGCTAGGATGGCTTGATTAATTGCGGTATCAATTTTTGTTATAGCGATAACTCCAGCTGTAGCACCATATAGCGCTAAGAGGATTGTCCCTGCTGGTACAATTTTGGCTGAAGAATTCTTTAACCCAAGGTGCGTTATTTTTTCTTCAGTAT
>JAQSXG010000458.1 GCA_029256785.1 Neobacillus sp. | reverse complement strand
CTATACAGGCAAGTTTCTGAATAAAAGCAAAAGTGAACAGATGAAATACGAGTTGGCTAATACAATTTATCATGACGAAATCCCACGCTACATGCAGACACCTGTCTTTCATAAGGTAGGTGAACTGGATGCAATACTTTGTGATGTGGGGGTAATCCAGGATGGTCATGATCCGATTCTGATCAGCTTTTTCACATCGACAGCAGATCATACTTATTCCAGCAATTTTATTGCCAGTGAATCCGCAAAACTTTATAATGCCCTGCGGAGAAAATAGCAGCAAGATTATGAAGGGGTTTAAATTAGGGACGTTCCCATGACATTGTAAGGACTTCTGTGAGGGTTCAAATTCCAGAATAATGAAAACGTACAATGGCAGGGAAAAAAGGGGTGGTTAACGAAACAATATGTATTATGTAAAGTGATTTTTTCGTGTTACAGGAGGAAACAATGTTTGAATTTTTTATTGAAATGGGAAACAGAATTGTAAACGGCGGCTTCAAGACGCATTTGGCAGTTTGCTTTATTAGTTTAGCGTTAGGCATTATCATACTCCGGTTGGTATTTTCTAAACTGCTCAAAATAATCGCAAGAAAAACAAAAATCTCTTATCCCCTGCTGCAGCAAACATTCAGGGGAATACCTACGTTGTTGGGAATTCTCATTGGTCTCTACGTTGCTATGGAAATCCTGACAATCCCGCCGCGGCCGCTACTATTTCTCCAAAGGTTGTTCCACGCTAATGTCATTCTGACCCTGACCCTTATGGTCGCACATCTGGGCTCCGGCTTTCTTAAGCATAAGCTCGGGAGAACATCCAAAAACTTCGCTTCTACTTCGATCTTAGCCACAGCAATTGACCTGTCTGTTTACGCCATCGGCATATTGGTTTTGCTTGAATCTTTCGGAGTTTCGATCTCTCCGTTGATCACCGCTTTGGGCGTTGGCGGTTTGGCTACAGCTTTGGCGCTGCAGGACACTTTGGCGAATCTATTTTCCGGCATCAACATTCTGGTGTCCAAACAAATTAAGATGGGTGACTTCGTTAAACTGTCAACAGGCGAAGAAGGTCATGTAGTGGACATGAACTGGCGCAATACCACAATAAAAACTCCCACTGAGAACATGGCGGTGGTACCCAACCAAAAAATTGCTTCATCTATAATCACCAATTATGCACAGCCGTTTGCTGAATGCTCCATCTCCATTCCCATAGGAGTCAGTTATGAAAGTGATTTGGATCATGTGGAAAAAGTTACTGTCGCGGTTGCAAAAGAAATTCTCCAAGCAACCGAGGGAGGAGTCAAAAACTTTGAACCGTTTATCCGGTACAGTGGTTTTACCGGGTCCAGTATTAACTTCAATGTTATCCTGCGGGTAAAGACCGTGACAGACCAGCAGCTCATCTGCCACGAATTCATCAAGAGAATTTATGGATGTTACAAACAGGAAGGAATAATAATTCAGTTACAAAAATGAACGGTTAATTTGGAGCAGGTAACACTGTTGGAGGAATCACGCCAACGGCAAGGGACGGGGGGGCAGGTCCCTTTGTCCCTGAACAGGATAGTATAGGAGGTATTTGCATGATTATACAACCATCTACTAATGATTATGGAGAAATGATTAAGGTTTGGGAAAATTCAGTGCGAGAAACTCATGATTTCTTAGCGGAAGAAGATATTCAATTTTATAAACCGTTAATTTTGAAAGAATACTTTCCTCAGTTAGATTTATTTTGCCATAATGATGACAATCGAAAAATTGATGGATTTATGGGAATCGTAGAGGGTAAGCTCGAAATGCTGTTTATTGACTCTGGAAAACGCGGTAAGGGAGTCGGCAAAGCGTTGCTTGTTTATGCGATCAAAGAGCGAAATGTTAGGTGGGTAGATGTTAACGAACAAAATAACCAGGCTGTTGGATTTTATAAGCATATGGGTTTTCGTGTAGTCAGTCGCTCGGAGTTTGATGGAGCAGGAAAACATTATCCTATTTTATCCATGGAATTGGCTGAATGAAAAGAAAGGAACTAGGAAATAGAGTGTTCAAGGAGAATGAAGATGCGGTCTCAACCTTTGCGTAACACGGGGTTGGGGCTTGATTTTTTTTATAGAAAGAATAATGACATATGGTGGGAAGGGACGGGGGACAGGTCCCTTGTCCCATTATAAAAGTTATTTTAATATGTTTTGCTTGGGACATTAACCTGTCCTTCTGTCCCCCCAGAGTTAGTCGGATAATAAAATCGGCAGAAAAATAGCAAGCAAGAACCGTCCAGAGAAATGGTCTAATAGAGGAAAATGGAATATGTTGTCGAAAATAGCGAAAATAACGAATATTAGCTCTCATTTTAGCATGAATCACTTTAGTGTATTTTCGCTCCTTGAATCTGTGGTTTGGGTATTTCGTTTTCGTAAGAAAAGACAAAATATTTATAAGGTAAGGTGATTAGATGACAAAACTAGAAATGATCAGAATAGTAGCTGACTATTTTCACAAGGCGAATGAATTCGATTGCTCGATGGTCATTGCTGATAAAGATGCGGTAATACTTGACTATAAGCCGGGTCGCGATCATGACACTAAAACTAGGCCGGGGGATATTCTTAAAGGCAGAAGCAAAGAATCTATGGAAACAAGGCAGATTATTAATGTTACTGTTCCCGAGAGCGTGTACGGTTTTCGTCTGAAAGGGAATGCAGTTCCTATCATTGAGGATAATGGGGAAGCTTCCGGCATGCTTATTATATCGGCAAGCATGCGAAAACAAGATAGTTTACATAGTACCGCGCAGTCAATTGCGGCTACGGCGGAGGAACTGTCAGCAACGACGGATGAACTGGCCGCTACAGCTGTTCGCTTGGCGGAAGAATTGGATAAGGTGAAAAGCGGTAGTGACAAGGTTCTGGCAGAGATAAACAAAACGGATGAGATTCTGAAATTTGTCAGTGATGTTGCTGCAAATTCCAATTTACTTGGACTTAACGCAGCAATTGAGGCCGCCCGGGCCGGTGAGCAGGGACGAGGCTTTGCGGTGGTGGCGGATGAGATTCGAAAAATGGCTGTTAATTGTGCTCAGTCGGTTAACGACATCAAGCGGATTCTACAAAACATCCATAATGAGACAAATGGAATAGTCAGTACTATTGCCGGTAGTGCTCAGCTAAGTGCAAGGCAGGCAGCGGCAACTGAACAAATAGGTGCGACAATGCAGCAACTGGCCGCATCTGCAACTGAAATTGAGAAGGTTGCCGATACGCTGTAGAGAAAGAGACGATTCAACCCCGTCCCTGTGACAACCTAGGGGGAGGTTTACAAACTCTATTTAATCCTCCAAGTTCGTATTTCTACATGCTTGGTCGGCTTTTGAAAAATACTTTTCGGGGGATGAGCTTTCGAATAATAATAAAACGCTATCAGGGAAAAAACAAAAAAACCTAATGAAATGATATATAGATTCTCCATTAATATATCCATAAAGACCTCCTTTGTAACTGGTGTACTTTAACGGAATTCGTGACAATATATATATCAAGGTAGTCTGCCTTAGTCTTTTCTTACTCCGGGCGATCTACCAAAGATTCCCCCTGATCTGCTGACGACTTAAGCGTAACTGATTATTTTTCTTGACTAGCGATTTTTTTAGACTTGTTCAGATCTATCTTATTTGGCAAGTCGGGAGCTTTGTTGAGTAGGTGAATAGAAGACTTAATAATTACTTGTAATCAAAAGATGAATGGCCTTTTCTAAATTATTTTCTAGATTTTTAAGGCGTTCTGCTGTAGGAAGTTCACCTTTTTGACGGTATGTAATTTCGGTTGCTTGAATTATAATTCGTAATTGTTCTAATTCGATACATTTCTTCTCAACTTCTTTAAACACATGAAGCATAAATATTCCTCCGTTGTTGCCCGGCATCTAATTTATAACCGAAATTTTGCTAGTCAGTTTATATGGTGGTAGCTAGCGTTGACACACTAGTGAGAAGTGGTAATTTATGTTTAGCAATACTCTTTTTGAGAAAACAAATGACACCAATCTATAAACAGACTGATGCCAAGGAGTACAATTCGTTATCGAATTGGCAACTTGGCAGTCATAGACCAATCTGTCCTTAGACCCATAGCTTTGCGTCCTTATCTTTAGATAAGTTTGCCCGTGAAATTTGTGAAATTATGTCTAATAAAGGTATCTCAGTTACAATCTTACATCCAAGCGAACTGTTAGTCAATGAAGAAACAGGACTAAAGTCTCAAGATTCCGGGAAATCAGTCCCGCTTGCCAGCG
>JAQSXG010000457.1 GCA_029256785.1 Neobacillus sp. | reverse complement strand
ATATCTTGGCAGACCTATACAAGTATCCTGATATGGAAATCTGGCAGGATATCAAAAGTTTTAAGCTTTTCAATAAGCTCAAAGAATATGAATCAAACGTAATTGGAGCTGAGAGCACTTTAGAAATTACTGAACTACCAGAAGAGTTAAGGGCCTTGCAGGAAATCTATTCAGAGAGTCTAGGAAAGGTTCTCCCGGTTGAATCTGTTTATAAAGAGTGGACCGCTGATCGAACCTGTCAACTCCCGTTTGCTAGGAGCAAAGGTTATTTGGTTGGTGATTCAGCACTGCATATCCATTATATATTAGAAAAATTCGCTTTTGAAATACCTGAGGAATTTAGGAATATGCCGGATCATTTAAGTATCCTTCTTGAATTACTAGGATACTTTATCTCGCATGGTAATAAAGAATTAGCAGTTCAATTCTTAGCAGATCACTTTGATTGGCTAGGTGATTTTGAAGATAGTTTAAGAGAACAGTCAGAAAATCAGTTTTATCTACAAATTACAAGGTATCTTCGGTATATCTTAGATACTTTAAAGCGTTTACCAAATTAAATAATTACCAAGATATGAAAATTACAAAGGAGGGCAAGGCGGAATGCTTGATTCTAAAATATCTCGGAGAAGTTTTTTAAAAGCATCTACAGCAACAGCGGTATTAGCAACAGCTGGTACTGCCAGTTTTAACGAATGGTCCAACCAATATGTAAAAGCAAGTGGAACCACGGAAATTAAAGAAATACCAAGCACCTGCAATGGCTGTTCAAGTAAGTGCGGGATAATCGGACATGTGAAAAACGGACGCCTGTGGAAATTAACTGGTCACCCAGATCATCCTTATTCGAAGGGAAAACTTTGTGCAAGAGGACATGGTTATGCAACCCTAGTGTATTCAAAAGATCGGATTACTGAACCATTAAAACGGGTTGGGAAGGAAAAGTTTGAGCCAATTTCTTGGGAGCAGGCATACAAAGAAATCGCTGAAAAACTCAATAAAATTATTGCCGAGCATGGACCACGTGCTATTTCATTAACAGAAGACCCGCGAGCAACTGGTAAATACTACTCGCCTAGATTTATTCAAGCACTTGGATCTTCTAATTACTATACTCACCATGTAGTTTGTTCTAACTCACGTGATGCAGGATTTTTACATACTTTAGGGACAACTGCAACAAGTGCAGATATTAGTTCAGCAAAATACATCATGTTTATTGGCAGGAGCTATGGAGATGCTATCCGTCCTAGTTCTGTACAATCCCTTGTAGAAGCAAAAGATAACGGGGCAAAAATTGTTATTGTTGATCCTCGCTTAAATAATACGGGCAATCTTGCAACAGAATGGCTAGCGATTCGTCCAGGTATGGATCTTTCCCTCGTCCTTGCAATGTCACATGTGTTGGTAAAAGAGAACTTGCATGATATCGAGTTTCTAAACAAATATTCCATAGGTTTTAAGGAGTACGCACAGGAACTTGAAAAGTATACACCTGCATGGGCAGAAGAATTAACAGGAATTAGTGCCGATGTTATTACAAGAATAGCTATTGATATGGGGAAAGCTAAACCAAAATCATTAATCGAGCAGTCATGGCGGGGAGCTTTCGGTTGTAACTATGAAAATAGTACGGAGACCGGCCGTGCGGTAGCATTATTCAATGCGATGCTTGGTAACCTGCAGCAAAAAGGCGGTAGTATTTTTGGAGGGAAACCTAAGTTAGGTAAACTCGATTCGGCTAAACATCCTAATCCAAAAGAGCCAGACTTCAAGAAAGCGGGTTACGAAGAGTTCCCACTCGCATATTACAATAACGGAGTCGCAACCATCGTAGCTAAGGAAGCGATGGAAGGAAAGATGAAAGCTGCAATCTATTATCATTCTAATGCAGCACTTGGATATGGAAATCCAAAGTACATGAAAGAAGCTCTATCAAAATTAGACCTTGTTGTGTCGATTGATGTTCAAATGTCTGAAACAGCTTTACTATCAGATTATATCCTGCCAGATGTTTCTTATATCGAAAGAGACGAGTTAATTGAGGAGCTTTCTGGAAAGACACCAGGAATTGCTCTACGTCAAAAGATTGTGGGAAAAGTCCATCCGAAGTCTAAGCCAATAGATGTAATTTATAAAGAATTAGCTGAAGCTTGTGGAGTTGGTCAGTACTTTAATTTCACCCTTGATGAATTGAACGAAGCGATGTTGGTACCAACAGGAGTTAGTTACAAAGAACTTCGTGAAAAAGGAACCATCATGTTCCCGGAAAAAGCAATTGAGTTAGGAGTCATGCCTGAATTAAAAACTCCTAGTAAAAAGGTAGAGTTTTATAGTGAGGTGTATAAAGAGGCAGGTTTCTCACCTATAGTTAAATGGGTTGAACCAAAAGTAAGTCCGAAACAAGATTCATTCCGTCTCATTACTGGGAAGCAGGCAATTCACAGTCATACACAAACCGCTAATATTCCAATTTTAATGCAAATCACGAAGGATTACGATTTGGAAAGAATTTGGATGAATCCTTCTCGTGCAAAAGCTTTAGGTATTAAGGACGGTGACCTTGTAGAGGTGAAATCCAGCGAGGCAACTAGTAGGGTTCATGTTAAAGTGACAGAAAAAGTCCATCCTGAAGCTATTTTTGTTCCAAGTCATTACGGTATTACTTCTAATTATCAAAAGACGGCTAAAGGCGTAGGCTTTGGTTATATGGAGCATGTCCCGTTTGATTTTGAAGCTTGGAGCGGTTCTGGAAATATTCAGGAAGTCATTGTTAAGATTAGGAAGGTGAAGGGCTGATGGCACGTTATGGAATGATGATTGATACAAGAAAATGTGTGGGCTGCTATGCCTGTCGAGTTAGCTGTCAGATGCAAAATGAACTTCCAGTAGAGGTAAGTTACATTAAATTTTATGAAAAAGAGACAGGGATTTTTCCTAATGTGAAAAATGAAATTATTCCTGTTCAATGCCAACATTGTGAGGATGCACCGTGTGAAAGTGTATGTCCTACGAAAGCAACTTACACCACTAAAGACGGAATTGTTCTTGTGGATGCGGATAAATGTATTGGCTGTAAATACTGTATGGTGGCTTGTCCTTATCAAGCAAGAACACAGGACCATCTAACAGGAGTGGTAGAAAAGTGCCGGTTCTGTGCGGACTTGGTAGCTGAAGGTAAGCAGCCAGCCTGTGTTACTACTTGTATAAGTAACGCAAGGGTATTTGGTGACTTAGATGACCCTAACAGCGAAGTATCAAAAGCAATTATCAAGCATAATGCACAACCTTTAAGACCGGATTTAGGTAAATCAAAAATTTATTATGTGAGGTGATCAGAATGGTTTGGGGAACAATCATAGCCGCATATTTATTCTTGGCGGGTTTAAGTGCAGGAGCATTTTTAACTTCATCTTTTGTGGATCGAAAATATCCTAATGCCGTAATTGTAAGGGTTACTGGAAGATTAATAAGTCCCGTACTGATGGGAATTGGTTTGCTTTTGTTAATAGTCGATGCAGAAGCAGGACTGAAAAACCCTCTACGATTCATTTACTTATTTACTAACTTTAACTCTGTCATGACAATAGGTACTTACTTTATTAGTTTCTTTATGATGGCTGCCGCATATGTGGCATTAATGGAAATTTTAAAGAAAAAGGTAAACAAAATAGTTGAATATATCGGAATCGTGTTTGCTATTGCAACTGCCATGTATACGGGATTCTTAATTGGAGTTATTGCAACCGTTCCTCTATGGAATACTGCTGTTTTACCGATTTTGTTTGTAGTATCTGCCCTTTCAACAGGAATTGCAGGAACTATGCTAGTCTCTTTGTTTTTCAGTAAAAAAGAGGTTCACCAAGTGTTATCAGTAAAGAAGGTTCACTTATCATTATTGGCAGTTGAGGTATTTCTTATCTTTACAATGTTTTTGATTACCTCCACCTCCAATGAAGCAGCTGCTGAATCTGTTGCTTCCTTAGTTACAGGAGAGTATATGTTATTATTCTGGATTGGACTTATTGCAGTGGGTTTACTATTGCCGATTCTCCTAGAATCATTGGAATTGTGGAATGCGAGGAAGCTGAGTCATTCAGAAGCTGGTTTGCAAGTGGCTGTCGCCGGTTCACACGGTATCGCAGGTACACTTGTAACTGAATCAGCTGTATTAGTTGGAGGGTTTATCCTTCGATTCTTATTACTGTCTGCAGCGGTACCAATCGCCTTTCTTTAATAGCTTTAAGAAGCCAGGACAAAATTTTCAGGCTTCTTTTTTTCGAATAATAATTCACTTAAAGTTATTTTTCTCTTTGAA
>JAQSXG010000456.1 GCA_029256785.1 Neobacillus sp. | reverse complement strand
TCTAAAGTATTCTGCAAGAATATGTGACTTAAGAAAAATAAACATCCGCCCATAATAACCAACATCGGTATTGTAAAACTCATTGTTTTTCCTAAAAACGCAGATAATCTATACATAATGTATCCAACCGGTCTGACAAAAAATTTATCAATTCCGCCATTCTTTATATCGCTTACAACTTCGTATTCAAAACCTGTTCTAATAAATCTAGAAACCAAGGCTGCAAATAATACATAAAACATCATTTGCTCTTTAGTGAAATTATAGATTCTATCATCAGTAGAATTACTGAATAGTGCGGACCATAAATAAAGTTGTACAATAATTTGCAAAAAGGTGGTTAGTATACTGAGTATGAAATTCGCACGATATTCTATAGCGGCCTGAAATCCCAGCAAAAAGGTCCTAAGATACTTGTGAGTTAAGTTCATTGGCCCCCTCCTTACCGTATAGAGATGCTATAGATTCTTCGATCGAAACATCCTCGATTGTAAAATCTAACACATTAAAATGATTTAAAATAATTTTCAGGTACTCGCCCACAGAGTTCTTTTCAACTTCTATAGATAAATTTATCCCGTCAAATTCTTTAATGCTACCGAAAGGTAGAAAAGAATGTTCACTATAATTATCCCCAAACTGTATTCTCATTACTTTTTTGCTTCCAACTTTCTCATTAATCTTGGAGGGTTCACCGTCAAATACCACTTTACCTTGATTAATGACTATTGTCCTTTTACAAAGATCCTCGATATCTTTCATGTAATGGCTTGTCAACAATATCGTCGTTTTATTTGATCTGTTATACGTTTTTAAAAAATCCCTAATTTTTTTTTGCGATATTATATCTAACCCAATAGTTGGTTCATCAAGAAAAATCACTCGGGGTTTATGTAACAAGGCTGCAATTAATTCAAATTTCATCCTTTCACCTAATGAGAGTCTCCTAACCTGGATCCCGAGTTGTTCTTTAACATCTAACATATCTGTTAAATCTAAAAGAATATCATTGAAATCTTTATCATTTATTTCGTAGATACATTTATTTAAATATAATGATTCATTTGCAGGAAGATCCCACCATAGCTGATTCTTTTGACCCATAATAATTGAAAACATTTTTTTATAGTCTTTTTTCCTTTCCCATGGTACAAAGCCAGAAATCTTTGCCTCACCTGCTGTAGGATGCAAAATTCCCGAAAGCATCTTCAAAGTAGTAGTTTTGCCCGCTCCATTAGGTCCTAAAAAACCTACAATCTCACCTTCCTCTATTTCAAATGAAATGTTATCAACAGCTTTCTTTATTAGTAATTCCCTAGAAAATAAATTCTTAACTGAATTCATCAAACCAACTTCCTTTTTGTAGTAGCTAAAATGCTTGGATAAATTCTCCACTTTAATCATAACCAATCCCCCTTCTCGGAAGTTTTTCATTAACTCTAAAGTAAATTTTAGGAATATGAGGATAATTATATATCACATTAAATAATTTGTATATCATTTTATTTACTTGAGTACTATTTTTTTCCTTTAATAGAATAGATTCTATAAAGAACTAATAGTGAGTACGAGGGTGCTGGGAGAAACGTACCTGAATTAATATCTTTTAAAAAAACAGCTGTCCCATTGGTCCTTTTAAGACCATTTGGGACAGCACATGGAAGGTTATTTCTCGAATATCTTAAGCGCGACTTAGTCTTAGTAATTACAAACGCCGATCAACAATTTCCAACTCAAACTTACGAACGTCGTTTATAGGAGAAATGTGACATTGAACCATACCCACCACTACAATTAAGATAAGTCTCCTGTTGTTATTTCCAATAACTTCAATTGATAGCTTGCAATCCAACTATAGTTCCGGTCTCATTCAGTGTGAAGAAATTTTCAAACGAGGATTGTTGAGAGGCAAGGATGCTTTTTTGCTTATACGAGTCCAAGCGAGAAAGTTGCTCTGGATTTATTCAATGTAACAAGTCTGTTTCTTTTTATCTGTGTCCTCATCTAATGGAGCCAAGCAATTTACTTAAAAAAACTACAATTGACCAACCTAATTTCAGTGCTCCCTATGAAGGAGTGAAGCGTTGGGCACGCCCCGTGCATCACGTTGCGAATATCTTAAATCCTGAAGTGGATTAAACAGTGAATCAGTGAGCCTTCATGGACGTTTTAGAAGAAATCCTAGGAAGTACCTTAATGAGGTAGAAATCAAGTATTGTAAGTTAATTGGTCAGTTGTAAAAAAAGCTTACCCATTTGATACTATTAGTGCAGCATTTGCAAAAGAAAACTAAATCATCTTATATAACAATAATGGCATCTCGATGCTGCTATCAACACTTGAAGTTGAACTACCAACTAACACAGCACCCTTTTTTATATAAAACTGAGCAGCAAAAGGATCACTTTTGATTATAAATTGGTCAATAGAATGGTTGGAGATGTTATCCAAAAGATGCTTCCACAATATTGTTCCAACCCCTTTCCCAATATTGTCAGGTGCTACAAAAAACCATATCAACTCAGACTTTTCATTGGTAAATTTGAAGCAATAAAAGCCTTTTATACTCTCAACATCTTCTGCAATATATACCATATCTGATACTATATCTTGTTCTGTAACTTTTAAATGCTCTTTTGCTTTATCAAGGTAATCGCTACTATAATTCCAATAAGATTTAGATTCAATCGCTAAATGGGTTAATTTTTTAGCCTCCGTAGGATGCGCTCTCCTAATATTGATTTCTAATCTCTCCTTCCCATATATCAGCAAGCACACACTGACTTTAATTATTTTATGACTTCCACAAATTCAGTATTAGACATAATAATTGGATGATCAGGCAATAAGAAGGCGTTCTTTCAACACAGACTGACATTTGGTAGTGACCAACTAAGTACTGCTTAATTGTATATTTTGTTTTCATTGATGTGTCATTGAAGTGCCAAAACCCTGAATCTTCCCTAATGACTGAAAATTCACAATCGAAAAAATAGCCCTTTATCTAAAGCCTTAATATATCTTTACTTACATGTCCATACAGTTATAAAAATATTCCGTTGCTTTTCTCTCAACATCTTCGATAATTTCAACCACTCATATTCTGAAAAAAATGTTTAGCGATCAAGAGGTCTAGTCGTACCATTTCTTCAATATCAATACCAAGTGGCACTGTTCCTATTGTTCCTACAACCCAATCGCCAGAGTGCGAGATATTAAAGTAGCAATCTGATATTTCAGGAAAGTATGCGGTAAATTCTCTGAAGAAAATATATTTCTTCCATCGATACATTGAACATTTTCCTGTATCAATAAATCACCTAATAAGCATCCTTGGCACGCGTGAATCTCTCAATGCGCTGCCTCCTTTCCTTACTTACCTTCGAAAGACATGTAGCCAGTCTTTACTGTTAAAGATATGATTCAAATGAACAGCGTATACCATGATTTTCATTCTTGATACCTAACCAATTTTTGATAATGATATGAAACACCTATTTCGAATTACCATGGCATCACCCCATCTATTGATCGTGATTTTAAAAGATTGAAGTGTTAAGCTCTGGGACGAATTCCGTGACATTCTTATTATCGATGCTTCTGTGGACTTCTGTAAAGTCCGCCTTTGTAATCATTGGACCTCTGTCAACTGATTGGACATGTAGAAACGAGAAAACTACACAGTTGAACGAAACATAACATTCGTATTCGTTGGGTGAAAGATACTCTAAGGAAGAGTGGATCACTTTCCGTTATTTGCAGCCACCTCTGTATATGTCCACATTGTTCCGAATGTTTGCGTAATCAGCTCGCCTGATTCGTTGTAATTGATATTCTATCCTTCAGTCATCATCTTTTACTACCGAAATAAATAGCAATAAAAATTGATGACTATGTTCTTTGAACTTATCTCGTTTAACGGATAAAAAAGAGCTTAGAGGATTTTCGTCCCAAGGTCATTCACACTATTATAGTTCTTTTTTAATCTACTATTCTATCTAAATTCATAGGAATAATCACAATCGGAACTAAACGTATCAGTCAGGCATATAAAAAACTGCTCTGTACCTTGAACTAATGCAATTAGAAAATCATTTTTTGGTAATATAACTTGTAATTTCGCTTCCTTAAATTGAGAGTAGCAATTTGGCGGAGCATAAATTTGACGGTTGGTCAAGGAAATATGTGCTTCCTTCCCTCTTTTGAAGTACTTCTTCAGTTGGTGGTCAGCGTTTTGAATTTACTAAATTGCCCATTGCTTGCCAGCTATCCGTGGAAGAGACTGGACAGATTCGGCATATACCTTCGAAGCAGAAAATGGAGA
>JAQSXG010000455.1 GCA_029256785.1 Neobacillus sp. | reverse complement strand
GGATACGACCACGGCTATTTATGGTAAAAAGAACCAGTTTAAAAAAGCCTTTTTTAATCTAATAAAAAACGCATTTGAAGCCATGAATGAGAGAGGGACACTGTTTATCAGTCATTCTGTCGAAGCAAATGAAGTTGTTGTGTGTATTGAGGATACGGGTATTGGAATTCCAAAAGAAAAACTATCTTTATTGGGGACTCCCTTTTTTTCGACGAAGGAAATGGGAACAGGGATGGGTTTAACTCAGGTATTTTCAGTTGTTTATCAGCACGGCGGAAGGATTAATGTTGAAAGTGAAGAAAATAAAGGCACTAAATTCATCATAAAAATTCCAATAGGTAAAAACTCAAAAAGTAGAGGTGTTAGAAAATTGGATATAAACTATAATGAAAGTATTACCTTAAAGGAGTTCTTTCTAAGTAATAAAGACAATTTTGAAGAACGTCTCTTAGAAGAAGCGATTAATGTAAAAGATAAAATTGATGAAATACATAGAATTGGAAATATTAATCTATTAAGTAATGCACATAAACTAGTTTTACTTATTGTTGATGAACGGGAGCACGAATTAATCTCTTTTGCTAAACAAGAAGGAATAGCTTGGGCCAATTATTCGATAACCATTGCTTTTAAATTAGAGTGGATACAAGCGATAAGACGAACAGTATGGGATTTTCTCTATAATTTTGATTTAAACAATAATAATGATCATAGTGCAGAATTTTATTTTACATTAGAAAAAAACATTAATCGTTTGTTTGATCAATTCCTAAATTCTTTTTTCATACAATACACAAACTATAAAGATGAGTTGTTGGAGACGCAGAGGAAACTTTTAGAGAATCTTTCTGTTCCTATCATTCCAATTTCTGAAGCAATTAGCATCATACCATTAATAGGTGCTATTGATAATAAAAGAGCGAGTACGATCGAAGACAAACTAATTACTGAAATAGGAAATTCTCATATTCAAACATTAATTTTAGACCTCTCAGGTGTTGCAATGATGGAAATTGAGGTGATGCAGCACCTAATTCGAGTGATTAATGGTATCTCTATGATGGGCTGTAAAACAATAATCACAGGATTACGGCCAGAAATTGTGAAGGTAGTCATTAATTCAGGGATTTCCTTTGAGCAAGTTGCAGAATTAAAAGGTACGTTACAGTTTGCACTCTCTGATTACCTAGGAATAAAGTAATTTATCAAGCCATATGAAAATAGGATATACATAAGTAATCAGCAAATAAAAAAGACGTCTGAGTAAACAGACGTCTTTGCGTATTGAGGCGAAAAACCACACTCCACATGTGTCTTCCTAAAAGGAACGTTTCTCGGCTTACACAATTCAGCTCATCGCTAAAATAATATAACATAAAAAATATATTTGGACAAGTAATTTTTTTTTATAAAAGTCTTGCTTAATAATACATATTGTTCTATATTCAAATAATCAGATATACAAAAATAAATAGATAAGAAGGGTTAAAATGTTTAGTGACAAAAGATTCCATCAATATTCCTTAAGTAGTGTTCCAAAAGATGTACTTTCTGGAATAATTGTCGGTGTAATTGCGATTCCGCTTGGAATGGCGTTCGCCATTGCTTCAGGGGTGAAGCCGGAATATGGAATCTACACGACGATTGTTGCGGGTATCCTTATTTCCTTATTTGGCGGGTCAAAGTATCAAATAGGAGGTCCAACGGGTGCGTTTATTCCAATTTTATTTGGAATTGTAATGACCTATGGATATGAAAATCTGCTGATTGCAGGCTTCATGGCAGGAGTCATGTTATTGTTCATGGGGATTTTTAAACTAGGCTCACTTATTAAGTATATTCCTAGACCGGTAACAATTGGTTTTACAACGGGGATAGCCGTTGTTATCTTCACAGGACAGGTAGATAGTTTCTTGGGTCTAACGGGAATGAAGAAGCATGAAGAGTTCATCTTAAATCTTCGAGAAATTGTTGTGCATATTGACTCAATTAATCTATGGAGTATTTTTACGGCAGCTATTTGTTTATTAACAATTATACTAACACCAAGAATTGCTCCCAGGGTTCCGGGACCGCTAATTGGTTTAGTTGTTTCAACTATCACTGCGACTGTTTTTTTTCCAAGTGAAGTTGCGACCATTGGAACCGCTTATGGTCAAATACCTAGTACATTGCCGCAGTTACATTTACCTAATGTAAACATCGAAATGATTATAACTCTATTGAAACCTGCGTTTATTATCGCGATGTTAGGTGGGATTGAATCATTACTATCTGCAGTTGTGGCAGATGGGATGACAAATAGCCGCCACAACAGCAACAAGGAACTGATTGGTCAGGGGATTGCCAATATGGTTACACCTTTATTTGGTGGTATTCCCGCAACAGGTGCAATTGCACGGACAGCTACAAATATCAAAAATGGTGCAGTTTCTCCACTATCAGGTATTATTCATGGTGTATTTGTCTTGCTTGTTTTATTATTTCTAGCACCATATGCAAGTTATATCCCGCTGGCAAGTATGGCGCCAATTCTAATGGTAGTTGCCTGGAATATGAGTGAAAGAAAGGTATTTGCTCATATCTTAAAAACAAAATCGGCAGATACACTTGTCTTATTAGTAACCTTTCTCTTAACAGTTTTTGTTAACTTAACAACTGCGGTTGAAATTGGTTTGTTACTGTCTGCGATATTATTTGTGAAGCGGATGAGTGATATGGTAATAACGGCGAAAGCATTGCCAAACTTTATGCATAAGTATGGAAAAGTTGAGCCGCAGATAGTATCGGATACGCATGATTGTCCACAAATTAGCATTTATAATATTGAGGGTCCGTTATTTTTCGGCGCTGCTCAAACGTTTGAAAAGACCATAATGAGTACAATTAATTATCGACCAAAGATTCTTTTATTACGAATGAGCAGAGTCCCATTCATGGACACTACAGGGGAAGCCAATTTAGCTAGTATTGTTTCCCATTTTTCGAAAAATGGTATAGTACTTATATCTGGAATTAATGAACAACCTAAAGGTGTCTTATTAAAAACAGGATTGTATGATGTTATTGGCGCAGATTATTTTTACGAACATACAGGGGATGCAATTCAGTTTGCTATCGAACATCTCGAAAAGAATAAATGTATTGGCTGTAAGCACTTTGCCTTTAGGGAATGTGAAAAGCTTTCAGCCACGGGGTCTTTAGACGTTAAAAAGAAACTTTCAGCCTCTTATTAAAATTTTTAAAAAAGGAAGTGATAGTTTGAATCTTGAAATGCAACAATTTAAAGCGGAATTTTTTAAAGCTCTTGCCCATCCTTTAAGAATCCGCATTTTAGAGCTCCTAGCTGAAGGGGATAAGAGTGTGAATGAAATACAAACTCTTGTTGGCAGTGAAGGTTCTGCTGTATCACAACAATTAACAATTTTACGAGCAAAAAATATCGTCACTGGTACAAAAGAGGGAAATAAGGTTATTTATACACTTAAAGATCCAATGATAATTGAGCTTTTAGCTGTAGCGAGACAGATTTTTAATAATCACCTTGTTGATACTATTACAATCTTAGATAAGTTTAAAGATGAAGAAGAAGAAGTTTCAACGATGCCGAGGAGCTAAAACTCCTCGGCATTTCTAATAATTATGCTTTTTTTGTAATATTTACTCCAACTTTTTCCTCTAGTTTTGTATTACGATGAAAGTGGAGTTAAATATTGGATATAGGAAGTGATTAAATGATATACGACTTGGTACTGCTGCATCCACCAACTGTGTATGATTTTAGAAAAGAAATGCTTTTTACCGGTCCAATCAGTGATGTTGTTCCATCCTCACCAGTTTTTGAAATGTACCCTATTGGACTGACAAGTATTGGTGATTATCTTGAACGATTTGGTTTAAAGGTCAAGATTATTAATATCGCAAACAGAATGCTTCTAGACCCAAAATTTGATGTTGAAAAGAAAATAAAGAATATTAAAGCTAAGGCGTTTGGTATTGACCTTCATTGGCTCCCGCATGCACATGGCAGCGTGGAATTAGCGAAAATCGTAAAAAAATATCATCCGGATACACCTGTGATGTTCGGAGGACTTTCTTCGACATATTTCCATAAAGAGTTAATCGAGTATCCATGTATTGACTTTGTTATGCGCGGTGATACAACTGAAAAATTAATTCTTATGCTTTTGAATAAACTGGAGAAGAGAGAAACAACTGGTTTTTCTGATATCCCTAACCTTACATGGAAATGTGGCAATCAATATTTTTACAATGAATTAACCTATGTTCCTGATAGTTTAGATGAGTTTAACTTACCTGGATATC
>JAQSXG010000454.1 GCA_029256785.1 Neobacillus sp. | reverse complement strand
GGAGTAGGCATGCTTTGGTACTCTGCCCCCCATACAAATTGGGCAAATGCTTCTAAAAATAAAAGAATTCCAATTGCAGCAATCTTGTCATGAATCGGCGGTGCCTCCCGGAGAGGATGGAAGACAAACCTTTCCATTAACACACCAATGAGGCCAACAACGATAATAGAAACAAAAATGGCAAGCCAATAATGCAAACCATACTTTGTCATCATCATCAACGTAACGTATCCACCCATCATATATAAGGCGCCGTGTGCGAAATTTGGAATATGTAGGATTCCATAGACAAGCGTTAATCCTAAAGCAACAAGACTGTAAACGCTTCCAATGGTTAGACCATTAAATAATTGCTGAATGAATATCTCCATACCTCTCCCCCTAAAACATATTTCTTCAATACTGGGGAGCCGAACATAAGTGGTCAGCCCCCACCTTTCGTATATTGTTTTACTGAACCTTATTTCCAGTCTTTTCTTTTTCCTCTTCCTGAAGCTGGCGCCAGAGTATTTTCCCGCTACTTGTCATTGGAAATTGTTTACGAAATTCTATTTGACGAGGATATTTATATGCGGCCATATGCTGCTTTGACCATTCAATAATTTCTTCCTCACAAACCTTCCCATCCATGTCTTGGTTCAATATGACATATGCTTTGACCGTCTCACCTCTTCGTTCATCAGGCACACCAACAACACATGCTTGCTGAATTGCCGGATGCTTATAAAGAAACGATTCCACTTCTGTCGGCCAAACCTTGTATCCTGATGCATTGATCATTCGCTTAACACGATCGACAATAAAGAAATAGCCCTCCTCATCATAACGTCCAATATCACCTGTTCTGAAAAATCTCTTCCCATCGATTTCGATAAAAGAGCTGCGATTTTCATCTTCGCGGTTGTAATAACCAACCATCACCTGTGGTCCATTAACAATAATTTCACCAATCTCACCCATTCCAAGCTCTTTAGCTGTTGCCGGCTCAATAATTCGAGCATCCACATCGAAGGATGGAATCCCTAAACATTGCATTTTTGGTCGGTCAGCTGGATTAAAATGAGTCTGGGCAATCGTTTCTGATAATCCGTATCCTTCGACAAACCGTAACCCACAAAGCTTATATAATTTTTCTCCCACGGCTTCCGGCAGAGCGGCTCCTCCACCAGATATCGATGTTAAACTCGAGATATCCTCTGCTGTTAGGTTTGGATTTGCCAGGAAATCAATAATCATCGTGGCAATGGTCACCCAGTGGGTACAGCCTTGTTTTTTAATCAACTCAACAGCCGCATCACGATTCCATCTCGTCATTATCACCATCGTACTTCCACTATAAATGGGCATATGCATACTATGAACCATGCCGGTTACATGAAACAGCGGCAACGTCATGAGATGAACAGCGTTAGTGGTTGTCCTTGACCAGTGGTAGGCTCCGACGGTATTCGCATGAACTGTCCGATTCGTATGCATACATCCTTTAGGCAACCCCGTTGTCCCAGACGTATAGGGAAGGACGGCTAATTCATCCGCCTTTGAGGTATGCTCACTAGCTGTAAGATTTGCTTGAATCGCATTATTCCAGTGATAATGGCGAGGCTCAGAAAAAACAAGTCTTTTCATCTCAACCTCTGCAGGGACTGTATCCTCAAACTCACTGCCTTTATAATCTGAATAGGCAGCAATTACTAGATTTTCAAGTGAAGTCTTCCCAAGCAGCGGACTAACCCGATCATATAATTCCTGACCTGTGAGTGCGGTTTTGATTTCACAATCTTTTACATAAAATTCTAATTCGTCTGCTACTAACATGGGGTTGATTGGGACTACTACTGCATTTGCTCTCAAGATTGCATAATAACCAATAACAAACTGCGGTGAATTTTGCATAAAAAGTAATACTTTTTCTCCAGTATTTACCCCTAGTTTTTGCTGTAAATATCCAGCTAAAGCATTTACTTCTTGATCGAGTTGTTTATAGGTTAGTTTATTTCCATAATAAAAAATGGCATTTTGATCTGGGTACCGCTGGGCACTTACTTTTAGATTGTCATATAAAGAAGTTGCAGGGACTGTTAATGATTTGGATATTTGTGGCCAGTGTTCGTAATGAAGAGTTAGCATGGTTTCTCTCCTTTAGACAATAGATTTATTTGAAACGATATGATTACTCTAATTTGATAGATTTTCAATGATGGTAGCGATTCCCTGTCCACCACCGATACATGCGGTAATTAGCGCGTATCTGCCGCCTGTGCGTTTTAACTCGTACACTGCCTTTGTTGCGAGGATAGCTCCGGTTGCTCCAAGTGGGTGACCATGGGCGATGGCACCACCATTAACATTGACTTTTTCAAGATTCATTCCCAGTTCCCGATTACAAGCAAGAACCTGGGCTGCAAAAGCTTCATTAATTTCTATTAAATCCATGTCATTTAACGAAATACCCGATTTTTCTATCACCTTGTTTACAGCTGGAACGGGTCCAATGCCCATGATGTTTGGGTCGACGCCTGCAACCGCATATGCACGAATCACTGCCAAGGGGGTAAGGTTTAATTCTTCTGCTTTTTCGCGTGACATAATTACAAGTGCTGCAGCTGCATCGTTTAATCCAGAGCTATTCCCAGCTGTTACTGTCCCTCCCTGAAGAAACGCAGGCTGAAGTTTTGTCAATGCTTCTAGGGTCGTCTGTGGACGTGGATGTTCGTCGGTCTTAAAAACGATGGGTTCCCCTTTACGAACAGGAATGGTAATAGGGACAATCTGTTCCTCAAAACGTCCTTCTTCCATCGCAATTGCCATACGACGCTGGCTTTGATAGGCAAATTCGTCCTGTTCTTCTCTTGAAATAGTATATTTTTCTACTAAATTTTCCGCAGTTATTCCCATTGGTGGATCCCCAATTTCCTTTGGAGACAGCTGAGACTTTCTGAAGCTCGGAGGTGCTGAACTATATGGCTTTTCCGGTCGATCCATCAAATATGGCGCACGACTCATACTTTCCGTACCTCCAGCAATGAAGACGTCTCCATCACCAGCCCGAATGGCTTGTGCGGCAAGATTGATCGCATTAATTCCTGATCCACACTGTCTATCAATCGTTAATCCTGGTAATTCAATCGACAATCCCGTCTGTAAAGCTGTTAATCTAGCAATATTTCCTCCACCCGAAAGTACATTTCCAAAAAGACAATCGTCAATCATTTCAGGATTAATATTTGCTCGTTTAACTGCCTCTTTTATTACCTCGGCTCCCAAAACATGTGCAGGAACGGATGCGAGCGCACCTCCCTGCCTACCAATGGCTGTTCTAACAGCTGAAACGATAACAGCATCTCTATTCATTCAAATTCCACCCCTAAACGTATGAATTTATTAAACTACATTGCATTGGCTCCACCATCAACAACCAGAATATCTCCAGTAACAAAATCAGAAGCTGGTGCTGCTAAAAAGAGTGCAACTCCCTTAATGTCAGAATCAGAGCCATATTTCCTCAAAGGTGTCCCCTCAAGAATGGCACTACCACCCTGTTCCAACAAACCTTTAGACATCTTTGTCGGGAAAAATCCGGGTGCAATCGCATTGACATAAATCCCGCTCGGTCCCCATTTCACCGCTAAGTCTTTTGTAAAAGTAATGACTGCACCTTTCGAGGTATTGTAACCTATTGTGTTCATATATTTAGGATTACTTCCTTTCAGACCCGCCACGGAAGCAATATTAATAATTTTTCCAGACTTTTGCTCGAGCATTACCTTTCCAACAGCTTGAGTCATGATAAATGTCCCCGTAACATTCACGTCAACAACCTTTTTCCAAGCCTCAAGCGGCATTTCCTCAACAAGTGCTCCCCAAGTTGCACCACTATTATTAACTAAAATATCAATTCGCCCAAATTTCTCTAACGTTTCTTTAACGACATGATTGACATCTTCAGGATTTGTCACATCACATTTTAAGGCTAGCGAATCAACTCCCAGTTTCTTTAGACCTTCGCTAACTTCGACACATGCTTCAAGCTTTCGCGAACAGACGACCACGTTTGCACCCGCTTCAGCAAATCCTTCAGCAATTTGCTGTCCTAGTCCCCTTCCTCCACCTGTAACAATAGCCACTTTACCTGTCAGATCAAATAATTGTTTAATATGCATTTTATATTCCTCCTATACAATAACCATTCAAATCATATTTATTGAGCAATCAAAATTTCAATGGCTTCTACTAATGGTAATTTACAGTACCGTAACTTTGTTATGAACCCTATTGAAAGCGTGTACATTTCTCTGTCTTTCACACATACTAACTAGTCGGTATGTAGCTAAAGTAATA
>JAQSXG010000453.1 GCA_029256785.1 Neobacillus sp. | reverse complement strand
TGACTCTGCGCAGCAAGATTGTATATCTCGTCAGGTTGGGTTTCCTGAATAATTCGAATTAGGTTGGTTGCATCTGTCATGTCACCGTAATGCAAATGAAATTTCACATTTTTTTCATGGGGATCTTGATAAAGATGATCTACTCTATCAGTGTTGATCAGAGAACTTCTTCTCTTAATTCCGTGAACAATATATCCTTTACCTAATAGAAGCTCCGCTAAATATGCCCCATCTTGTCCTGTAATACCTGTAATTAGTGCAATTTTATTCATAATAACCTCCGTAATCAACTAATTTGTCCAAAAATTTTACAATTAAGGAACATTAATTTCCTCTACCAATTCTATAAGCATTATATCCTTTAGCTCATCCCTCTCCAAATGAGGAGACATATCTTCAATAGGTCGATTCACAACAAGTTTAGGATTTACGACGGTAGCTAGTTCTAGCCTTACATTGATAAAGGCTGGTCTATTATCACTAAATGCTTTCGCTATCGTCTTTTCAGCCAAATCTAATGATGTAATTTCATAAGAGGCAATACCATAAGCCTCAGCAATTTTTATCAAATCAGGACAGTTATACCCTACTACCGTCGATTGCCTTCTGCTTTTAAAATATAAGTCCTGAAACTGACGAACCATACCCAGACACCCATTATTTAAGACCACTATTTTTATGGGTAAATTTTGCGTTGCAATCAAATCTAATTCTTGAATATTGATTTGAATTCCACCATCACCAGCAATAACAATCCCATTAACCTCTGGATTCGCTTTAACAGCACCGATTGCTGCGGGAAGGGCAAAGCCCATGGAACCCATACCACCAGAATTAAGCATTCTCTGATTTTTCTTGAGTCTAAAAGACTGGGCTGCCCACATCTGATGTTGTCCTACATCAAGACATATAATATCTCCCTCTTTGCTATGCTGAGAAAGCACTTTCATAAAGGCATTTGGATCAATGTTGTTAGCTTCAATTATTTTAGATTCAGTAGGATACTTGTCTTTATAGAGATGTATTCTTTCGTGCCAGCTTGAAATGTCTTTTTTCTTAAATTTTCTCAACTTATCATTCGCCAAAATCAAAAATTCTTTAACATCATAATGAACGGCTACATCCAGTTTAATTTTATAATTTAATTCTATCTCATCAATATCTATTTGAATTTTTTTGGCTCCGCGAGCAAAAGTATCTGGCCTTGTGCCAGTTTGCCGAGTATCTAATCGTGAACCTAAAACTAATAATAAGTCACAATTTGCTAAGGTCAGATTGCTATAACGATTGCCATATGATCCTATCATACCTACAAACGCTGAATGATCATGTGGTATAGCATCAAGCCCCATAAGAGAAGTTACAACAGGGAAACCAGTTTTGTCAATAAACTCTAACAATTCCTCTGTTGCATTCGCAATTCTAACCCCACCACCAACAAGAATGACCGGTCTTTTTGCTTCTCCGATTATAGTAAAAATTTCATCAAGCTTCTCTGTAATTTCTTGTTGTTTCTCTATTTGTTTATACTCTTTACTCTCAAAAAAACTTTCCAGTTTATCTGGTTCAATCTGTGCACGTTGGATGTTCATTGGAATATCCAGTAGCACAGGTCCTGGTCTGCCGCTTTGAGCCATATATACAGCTTTCTCAAGGTGATAGCGAATTTTTTCAGCATCTACGATGAGTTCCGCATATTTTGTTAAGGGTGTAGCCACGGATACAATATCCGTTTCTTGAAAACCGATCTGGCGCACAGGACTATCAAATTTATATTCGTAGGTATTCACTTGACCAGTAATGAATAAACATGGTACGGAGTCAAAGTAACAGCTACCAATACCTGTAAGCATATTCAATGCTCCTGGTCCACTGGTGGCCATAGCAACACCTAACTTACCATTGATACGAGCATATGCTTCTGCCGCAAATGCCCCAGACTGTTCATGATGAACTGAGACACATTGAATATCATTACGTTCATAGGTAGAGTCCAATAAGTGTACAATAGCTCCTCCAACAAATTCAAAAATATGGGAAACATCTTGTTTTACAATAAAATCAATCACATAATCTGATAGTTTCATTACAACACATCCTATTTTTATGGATATAGATCAAGATTTTCTTTCATCCATGAAATGGTCTTACAAAGTCCAGCTTCTAAATCCGATTGGATTCCAAAACCAGCTCTATTCGCTTTTGCAATATCGGCTACCCAAAGAGAAGATTCAGGCCTTTTTTGTTCAGCCGCGCCCCAAATAGGTTCCACACCATTGCCTATGATTTGCGTAATCATCGCAACTACATCGCCTATGGAATGCTGAACTCCACTGCCTACATTAAAAATATTTCCTCCTAAGGCTGGCTTGTTTACAATGAGCTGATAGAAATCTAACACGTCGTCAATATATATATAGTCACGGACAGAATTAGGGGTAGATAGTTGAGGCGCTTCTCCTCTGAGCAGTGACTTTATCACATAAGGTATTAGTCTTTTGGGATCATCCCAATTGCCATAGGGAGAAAACAACCGTAAAGTAACGATGGGTAGACTTTTTACCACAGCTTCTGACTGGCAAAAAAGCGTTGCTGCCACTTTAGAAACTCCATAATCTCCTACTGGCATGGGAACATCGGATTCTTTCATTGGTTCTTGTTTAGAACCATATTCAGAAGAACTACCCGTATTTACAAAGTAATCAAAACCTACTATTTCGCAGGCTTGCAATAAATTGACTGTTCCCATAAAATTCGCTTCCATAATATTTTTTGTTCCTTGTTGGAAAGCAAATCCACCATAGGTAGCAAGATGATAAATAATATTTGGTCTTATCTTGTTGATACTCTTTTGCACACTCATACTATCACACAACTCAACCTGATGTTCAGTAACATGTTGCAGGATATCTGCTAAACGCCACTTATTCGACTGCTTGCGTGTAAAAATATCAACCTTATGACCTGAACTTACTAAACGCCGCACAAGGCAAGCACCAACAAAGCCAGTTGCCCCAGTAACTAGTATCTTCATTTCTTACAAAACTCTCTTATTTTTTCAATCATAAACTGAACCATATCCCCATTCATTCCTGGATAAACTCCAATCCAGAAGGTACGATTCATGATCGTATCTGTATTCTTCAATTCACCAACGATCCTATAGCCCTCTTTGGCTTCTCTCATTTCATCAAAGCAAGGATGTTTTAATAAATTTCCAGCAAATAGCATTCTGGTTTGTATACTGTTGCCTTCTAAATATGCCACTATCTCATCACGAGTGAATTTGGCATCTTCTTTTACGGTCAGCAAAAATCCAAACCAACTTGGCTCTGAATTAGCTGTTGCTTCCGGCAAGATAAGTTCATCTTGTAAGCTGTCCAGTCCTTCCCGTAACAGTTTCCAATTTCCTTTACGCTTTTCAATAAAGGTAGGTAGCTTTTCTAGCTGAGCACAACCTACAGCGGCTTGCATATCCGTAACCTTTAAGTTATATCCTAAATGGGAATAGACATATTTATGATCATAACCTAAGGGTAACTCGCCAAATTGTTGGGTAAAGCGATTTTTACAAGTATCATCTTTACCTGATGGGCACCAGCAATCCCGCCCCCAGTCTCGGAAAGATTCGATAATACGTTTTAACTGGGTATCATTTGTATAGACTGCTCCACCTTCTCCCATGGTCATATGGTGGGGTGGATAAAAGCTGGAGGTACCAATATGTCCGATAGTTCCTGCATATTGACACTCACCGTTATACAAATATTTTGTTCCTAATGCATCACAATTGTCTTCAATTAGCCACAAATCATGTTTGTCACAGAAATCTTTGACTGCCTGCAAATCAAATGGATTGCCTAATGTATGGGCAATCATGACTGCTTTAGTTTTAGCAGATAAAGCATCTTCCAACATTGTCACATCAATATTATACGTAGGCAGTGTCACATCGACAAATACAGGAATTGCCCCATATTGAATAATAGGGGCTACTGTTGTGGGGAATGCTGCTGCTACAGTAATGACCTCATCACCTTTTTTGATTCTGCGCTCACCCAATTTGTGAGAAGTTAAAGCCATAAAAGCTAAAAGATTAGCGGATGATCCAGAGTTAGTTAAAGAACAATGCTTTACTCCCAAAAATTCAGCAAATTCCTTCTCAAATTTCTCGGCATATTTGCCTGTGGTTAGCCAGAAATCCAATGAAGAATCAATTAAGTTAATAATTTCTTGTTCATCAAACACACGACCACCATAAGAAATACGATCGCCTTGTTTAAAATCATTTTCCTTTTTATGTTTGACTTGATAGTGTTTGATCGCGGCATCAATCACCT
>JAQSXG010000013.1 GCA_029256785.1 Neobacillus sp. | reverse complement strand
TCCTATTTCTTAACCGGATTATTTTCTCTCATGGATGTAATGTTAAGTATGGAGATGGGCCAAATATTAAAATTAATGCCACTTCATGAAGATATATGTGAAGCTCTAAATGGAAAGGCAAATCAGATGAAGGATTCATTAGATTTAATTATCTCCATTGAAAAAGGAGATTGGCAAGACGTCTTTTTCTTAAGTGATAAATTGCAAATCGAAGAAAAAATTGCACGTAACTACTTTAACGAAGCATTTAAGTGGGCAAATAACTTAATAAAGAATTAAGTGGGCAAAGGAAATCTAGGAGATAACTAGACTTCCTTTTTTGTTGCCTCCTTTTTTGGTGCCCTTTTTGGTGCCCTTTTTTGGTGCCTGTCACCACGCGTGGACAAATCACCCATTTGTCCACGTGAGGTGGACAATTTTACATATTGTTCCAAAATGAGAAAATTTACCTTATGTTCTATGTGTTTGCCTCAATTGAAACTTCTTCTAGTTTTCTTCGTATTATAAAGGAAGGAAGGTGATATATATGAAGAAGAAATGGTTTATTCCGATTATTTTTCTTGCACTTCTATTCTTTTTCCCCCAGCAGATTTTTGCTGTAGATTTTACTATTTCCAATACAACTATTGATGCTTACTTACTAGAAAATGGAGAGATTAGAGTAGAAGAAACACATACGTATGAGTTTGAAGGGAAGTTTAACGGCATCAGCCGGGAGCTGATACCTAAAGAAGACACGGACATTACTGATTTTTCCGCATCTGAGAATGGAAAATCCTTACGAATCGAAAAGGATGATGGTCTATATAAAATCCATCGCAAAGGAAAGGATGAAACCATTACGGTGACCCTTCACTATACCATTGTGAACGGTCTTGATGTCTATCAAGATGTGGCACAGTTTTACTGGCCATTTTTCGATGACAGAAACGAGTCGACCTATGAGGATCTATCCATCACAATTCATCCCCCTAAAGCAACAGATAACGTGATTGCCTTTGGTTATGACGAAGCCTACCAGACCGAAACCATTCAAGGCGATGGATCCGTTCTTTTCGATTTAAAAGAAGTTCCAAGTGAAAGCAATGGAGATATTCGCGTTGCTTACGATGCTCACCTTTTCCCAGTAGCTACACTTTCAGCTGATAAATTAATGCGAAAAGAAATTCTTAATGCAGAGCAAGAACTAGCTGATAAGGCCGCTGCCAAAGCAGAAACAAGAGAAATGCTTTCAAACATTCCCACTTTAGGGGTTATTGCATTCTCGATCCTTCTATTGTTACACATGATAACTGCATGGCTACGGGCACGTATGAAAAAAGCCACACTCGAAAGAGAAGGCAGTCGTTTTTCAACTTTACCGAAACAGATCATGAGTCTGCCAGCGACCTTATTTTATACAAACTACTCGCAGCTTCCGCCACAAGCCATGGCAGCAGCGTTACTCGATTTGGTGCGCCAAGGATATGTGACTAAAACGACAACTGGGCAATTTCAGACCACAGGAAAAAAAAGCAATTTACCGCATGAAAAAGTGCTTTTGGAATGGCTATTTGAAAAAATTGGGTCAAAAGGCCAATTTAGCTTTGATGATTTAACGTCCTACACAAAGAATGCTAAAAACCATACTCCATACCACCAATTCAAATCTCAATGGCTTAAAGCGGTAAAACAAGAGGTGGATGGGCATGCTCTGTATGAGGATAAAAAACGGTTTCGCTTATCGCTTGGACTTTCCAGTTTATTGCTGCTACCGTTTTTGGTCCTGTTTCCTATCTATGATCTAATGGGCGCATTTGCTGTAGCATTAATTCTGTTTATTACAGTGATAGTTTATGCAATTGCCTATAACCCAAGGTCGGAGAAGGGGTGGCAGATCGCGTACGATTGGAAACAATTTAAAAACCGTTTTAAACAACTACCGCAATCAGACTGGGAAAAATGGTCGGAGGACGAGCAAATGCGCGCCTATATCTTTGGACTCGGAAGTAATGACAAAAACGTTAGTAAGAAAAATGATGCACTAGTAGAGGCCTTTACTGCTAGGGGAGGCAATGATTACAGCGGTGTAGCTGGTTTATACACCTTTGCCTACATCGGCTCACTCGCTTCCACAAACTTTCGGTCTGCAGACGCATCAACCGTAACGACAAGTAGCGGAGGCTCGAGCTTTGGTGGTGGCGGTGGAACAGGTGGCGGTGGCGGCGGGTCCGGCGCATTTTAAAACTGCCTATAGTTAACCCTATACGATGATACTTTCCAGACCGTCCCGGTTGTCATTATTCCCAAATGGCGACCGGGATTTTTCTATTCTTTGAGCTTCAGTCACCTTTCTCCTCGAATGGCTACCGTACTTATTTTATATGAATTAACAACATGAAGGGCGAAATAACTCGATTAGGTATGCTTTTCGCTTGAATTTTTATTAAATCATGATATTCTAAAGATAAATTTTTATAATTTTCTATATATTCACAATAATGTTAAACGCCATTAGTAATACATTAGACAAATAAACTTAAGAAAGTGGAGTGGATGAAATGAATAATTTACAAAACGGATTTGTTACAGTTGATTCTAACCTCGTGCAAGAAAGAAAAGAAGGTAACCTTTACGTCCTATTTGGATGGGTATTTGCCCTCCTTTCTCTACTATTTTTTCCTATTCTCTTTGGGGCAATATCCTTCTTTTCAGGCTACCAGGTCTTTCACAAAAGAAGCCCTCTACACGGAATTGCAATCATGTTCTTTGCTATCGTTGGTTTAGCACTTGGCACACTCTATAGTATTCTGGTTGCAGGAACAAACTTTATTTAGATCATGCATTAGCAAAAAAGTATCCGGGTCAATTGAGCCGGATACTTTTTTTCATAGCTTATGGGTGATATCAACACATTAGCCAATGATCGTTACTCATCATCAACCTCACCATCACCAATTTCATCCTCTTCTTCTACATCCTCAATTTTTTCTCCTTCCTCTGGCGGTTCATCATTACCACAACCCGCTAATGTAAAAAGAGAAAAAGATAAGAAAAGCATTAATAACAACTTTTTCATAGACGACAACCTCCTTACTAGTAGACTTTCCAATCATACTGATACTATGTCATTGTTTATGGAAAATTATTCAGGAAACGTTAACGCAAAAAAAGCGATGGTTTCATTGGGTTATGGAGCCATCTCGCTTCGTTTTTCCACTGAAGTTGGTCTTCATCTATCGTATCCAATCAAATTCTTCACATAGTCTTAATTAAAAAAACTCCCCTCCTAAACTCACCTATCCATCGATCATGATGTCTGCACCTGTTGTCAGATAGGGATTCAAAAGGGGTATGTGCTTTCATTATTAATTTATCCAGGTAAAGTTATACTACAAAAGCAAAAGACAGGAGTTATTCCCCAACAATATATAGGTATTTAGACCCAAGAAAAGTAGTTATCCTAGTCCTTCCTCCCACCTTTATCTTCTTTCCACCCATTGTATTAACAAATCATATCCGTGCAAACTAAGTGGAAGATTACGGGAAAAGGGAGTGTCAAAGATGGACTTTTTTCAAAGCCAAGATACACTTACTATCACAGAGTGGATTCTTCGAGCCGTTGTTGGTTATTTATTTTTAGTAATCGTTGCGAGAATTATGGGCCAGCGTGCAATCTCACAATTGAGACTCCTGGATTTTGTAATTGCCTTGGTCATCGGTAACATTATCGCTCATCCCCTTTCGGACCAACATCTTGGACTAAAGGGTTCCGTCATTACTACTATTGCCTTAGTAGTCCTCTATCTCTGCAGCCTTTACATGATTTTGAAGTGGCCAAGGGTTAGAAAGTTGGTGAACCCTAAGCCCATCATCCTCATTGATGACGGGAAAATAATATCTAAGGGGCTAAAAAAAGCAAGAATATCAATAGATATTTTAGTAGAGGAACTACGGAAAGAAAAAGTAAACGATGTCAGTAAGGTTGCCTTAGCCACATGGGAGGCTGAAGGGAGGGTTTCGTTTTTCTTAGACCCGAAGTATGAACCGCTAACACCAGACTATTTCCAAATGAAAGCTGATCCCTTCGAATTGCCGAGAACCATAATTAAAGAGGGAAAAATCAATCTTAAGGAGTTGCAAGAGAGTCAAAAAGATGAATTCTGGGTTAACTCAAGTCTAGAAAGACTTTACCAAACAGAGGTAAAAAACGTACTCCTCGCCACTCTCGATAGCAAAGAAAATCTTAAGGTCTTCTTATATAAGTGATATGCCTTTTATCAACACAAATGGAGAAATCTCAGGAGTACTGTCCCCCATCACTTTTCTCCAACATCTCCCAGCAATCTTCCTGTTTTGATAGAGGATTTTCTCCATTTATCGGAGGATTGCTTGATAATAGGCGGTTTTCATAGGAAATTGACGATAAAAAGGCAGCATTTTTTTGAAGGAATTAGCTTAGAGTATCGTGAATTATTCCTATACAGGGAATAGAATCCCCTGCCCCATTTTTGGAAAGGTTGTGAGAGATAGTATGAATTTCTTTAAGCTATTTAAGCTACATCGAAAGGTTCCTGTCCAGTCCAACAAATCCGAAAGTGATGAAGCGGTGGAAACAATCCAGTGGATCCGCCCTAGAGTAAAGATTATGACCAGGTTCAAAACCACTGAAAAGGTGAAGAACGTGGCCAACAGGCTGGCATTACAATGCAGTTTGATTGCAAAAGAAGGCACACGAATTTCTAGTTTAATCCGAATACAACTCGAGGAAACGAAGAGAAAAGTTAGAGTCCAATCCCCTGCGGCATTACAATTCATCGGTCCAGGTGACAATAGAGAAACTCCAATCAAGAAAGGAGGGCGAATCATCTAAACCGTAGCAAACAAAAATTAAATAATTATTAAATAGACTTTGTTAAAGGTCATTTTTGACTGGAGCGAAAATCAACAGTCAAATTTAATAATAAAATAAACATATATCAACTGTAGTCTACTTCAGGAAAAAGCGCTTCCCGGGCCCGGAAGCGCTTTTTGAGTTGGATAATCACTGATCACTTCTCCTGCTTGAAGCAGGAGAACCAACCCGCTCCATCGAATTTAGTATGGTGGTAAAATAACTTCTAAAGGGTGTATGGATGCATGATAACGAATAAGATTCAAAAAATAGGACAAATAGCTGTTCCGGTTAAGAATATGGATACGGCAATTGATTTTTATAAAGAAAAATTAGGTTTACCTCTTCTTTTTAATATGGATAATTTAGCGTTTTTTGATTGCAATGGCCTTCGCCTTCTTCTTAGCATTCCAGAAAGTGAGGAATTTGCTAACGCCAGTTCCGTCATTTACTTTCAAGTAAATGACATTAATACTAGTTATCAGGAACTAATAGAAAAAGGTGTTACGTTCATTGATGAACCACATCTAATAGCAAAAATGGGGCAAACGGAAACATGGATGGCGTTCTTTAAAGATACTGAAGACAACACTCATGCGTTAATGAGTGAAATACAAGTTTAATTATCCTTCCTTAGAAAGAAACAAGTGCACCCCCTACAACGAGGTGCACTAACTTTTCATCATGAAATTGTTCCTTCTTTATGCATCACTCTATGTTTTAGCTGCGGAAATTCTTCTCTAATTGTTCCAAGTGTAGTTAAATCAATTTCTGCTAGTAAAGCTGTTTCATTTTCATACGCATTTGCCTTTACTTCGCCCCATGGGTCCACAACTTGGCTATTTCCACCAAGTCTAACTCCCTGTGTCGTTCCTACACAGTTGCAGGAGATTAGAAAGCACTGATTTTCTAAAGCTCTCGTCCGATTAAAAAGATTCCAATGTTCTAGTCTTGCATGTGGCCAGGCAGATGTGACTAATAATAATTCTGCCCCTAAGTCGACCTGTGCACGGTACAGTTCCGGGAATCGTAGATCATAACAGGTCGTAAGTCCAACCTTGCCAAATTCCGTATCGACAACAACGGGCTCTTCCCCTCTGGTAAGGATTTCTCCTTCTTTTGAGCCATAACGGAATAAATGCATTTTCCGATACGTACCGATTAATTCCCCTTGTCTATTAAAAAGAATACTCGTGTTATAGAATTGATCTCCTTCTCTCTCAACAAAGCTTCCTGCAAAAAGATACGTATGAAGCTCTTTCGCTTTTGCAGAATAATGTTGGACATATGGCCCATTCATTTCCTCGGCTTCTTCCACATATTTATCAAAGGCAAAGTAGCCGGTAGCCCAGATTTCTGGTAAAAGGATGAGGTCACTTCCACTTAATTCGTCTAACATCTGATCCACTCGTTGAATACGTTCTTGTTTTGTTTCATTGTCTTTGATTTCAATTTGTAAAGAAGCTATTTTCATTTCGCATCCCCCCTATTTTATTCTATATATTCATCTTCAATTGAGTCTAGGAATTTATCTAAAATCTCCTCTTTACCGCTCACATCTGAATGAATTGTTTCAAAAGCAGAGAGAATCGCTTCCTTTATGTACTCCTTTGGTAATACCTGAGTTGTTAATGAAGGTCTAAAGTAAAGGTTCATTGGAAACCCACCGTTTTTTGTCGGCAATTCATAGTTAATAGACAGCCTTTTTGCGCCTAACCGTTCATAAAAGCGAATTCTCCGTAGTTGTTCCACCCTTGTAGCACCTTCTGCTTCTTCAGGAATTTCCACCTCAATAAATAGACCTAGATTCCCTTCCGGCTTATACTCCACAATTTTATTAAAAAATATAGTCCCATATCCCCCGTTCCTGAACTCTGAGACAATGGCGATATAATCAAGCCATAATGCATTTACATAAGCAATTTCATAGACAAAGGCATAGCCAATAATCTCGCTAGAAAACTTATGCTTCGCCAACATAAACTTATAATTCTTTTGAGTTACAAGCATTTTAAGATGCTCGTAGTCCTTCAATTCATCGGCTGCAAAATCGGCCTGTAGCCTTGGGTAAAGAGTCTTTAACTCCTCGAGGCTTCCTTCCATTATTTCAATATCATTTAATTTATCCATACACACAACTCCTGGTTTTTAGTTAATGTATTAATCATTCTATACTAAATCAAAAAGAGCTGCATGGAATGAAGGTAATGAAACATAAAAAAGCCAGAAGAACGAAACCTGACCCTGGTTTCAACCAGAGTCAGGTTGTTTTTCTAGCCATTCATGTTTAACCATAATATTGTAAGAAATTGCCCCCGCCTGCATGGCATTTGTAAATACCCTCCCATAGTTCAGGATTATATCCGATCTGTAACTAGAACCTAATGATGCGCCATAATACGTAAGAGCCGCATTTACTAGAAATCCTGCATGAAACATCATCAATTTATCAGAAAACGGACTTATAGTAGAATTTGTAATCTCGTCATCCCATTTCTCAGGAATGGATAAACGCTCTTCCTGTAAGATAGCATCAAAGCTATCCGCATCTTTCCCAGCCAATTTAACGTTTTTTAACATAAAATTACGAACGTCTTCACGTACCGCTACATGACTAAAAGCCATGCTTAACGACCTAATAAATCCTGTTTTCGTTGAATTAAAGAATAGGGTACTGATTTCTGAACCATTTAGTGGTCTTTTATCCCCCATTAAATTAGAGATGAATCCTGGCGACTCTATAAACTCAGTCCCATGAGGGGAGGGAATAGTAGGGACACTTGTAAATTTAGGCTGTTTTTTAGCTAGTTCCACTATTTTTTGGAATAAATCCTTTGAGGATACCACACAATCAAAAAAATAATCTTGAATGTCTTTTCGCTCCGCATTTGTAACAGCCAAACTATAGGCAGTTATCCCATGTATTGTCATAATATAGGAGTAAAAGAGTAGAAATTGATCTGAAAATAGACGAGGGGTATTAACATTCACGTCATTCTCGGAAAACCCTATCGGGATTTTAAAATTAGCATTATTTAAGAATTCAGTAATTTTGGTAATATGGCTCTCTGCTAGCTGTAATGCGGATTCTAAAATAGGTTTTATCTCTTTATTTTCGACAATGGTAAGAAAATATTTGTAAACACATATTGCCATACTATCACCCAAATACTGAAGCCAAAGAGCGGATACCTCTGCAGCGGATAATGGATTTGACTTTTTGAATAACCCCATAGGAATACCTCCACCTTTACTCGTTGTTATCTTGAGGATAGTTTATGGTATTAGAATGGAAGTATACAGTTTCCATACGTTTTATTTAAAATTAAAACAACATATACCCAATCATAGACCTCTCATTTATACAAATTTTAATAGCTATTTTCCCCTAACATTTGCTAAATTTTGTCGAGAATTCTCTCACTTCAATAAAAAGCTACCAGAACTGTTCCTTTAGCATCTAGTTCCCACTTTACAAGAATACAAGTTAGTGAGTATAATCATTTCATAGTTTAAAATTTTCTGTATATATGTTATATTCAGAAAACAAAGAGACAAAGGGGGAAAAACGAATGAAGGCCAAAAAATGGTTATTATTGTTAACATTTGGTTTATTACTGAGTTTCTTGGCTGCATGTTCTGATGATGAGACGAAGGAACCTGCAACTACAGATCCAAAGGAAGAGGAACAGGTAAAAGAAAAAGTACTTAGCTTTACTAATCCAGAAGCGATTCCGTCAATGGATCCGTCTAAAGCTACAGATGAATCTTCATTTGTTTATCTGGCTGCAACAATGGAAGGCCTATACCGTTTAGATGAAAAAACACAAACTTCACCAGGGATGGCTATCGATCATGAAGTAAGTACAGATGGTCTGACTTGGACCTTTAACCTGCGCGAAGATGCAAAATGGTCAAATGGTGATCCTGTAACGGCTCATGACTTCGTGTATGCATGGCAGCGTGCCGTTGATCCTGCAACTGGTTCAGAATATGGACCGTACATGATGAATGGTGTAATTAAAAATGCTGAAGCGATTAGCAAAGGCGAGCTTACTCCAGATCAACTAGGAGCAAAAGCAGACGGTGATTATAAATTAGTCGTTGAATTACAAAACCCAACACCATACTTTGAAACATTAACAACATTTGGAACATTCTTCCCGTTAAATAAGAAATTCGTCGAAGAAAAAGGTGCTGATTTTGCCCTTAGCTCCGAAAACCTATTAGCAAACGGACCATACACGATTGCTAATTGGAATAGCACAAGCGATAAGTGGGACCTTGTGAAAAACGAAAAGTATTGGGATGCAAAAACAGTAAAAATGGATAAACTATCATTTAATGTCGTGAAAGATCCGCAAACAGCTTTAAGCCTATATGAAGAAGGCACCGTTCATCGGATAGATCTTACATCCGATTTAGTAGACCAATATTCTTCTAATGAAGATTATGCTGTATCAGCAGATACATTTGTATACTTTTTAAAATTCAACCAAACAACATCTGATGCCTTAGCGAATAAAAATATTCGCGCAGCGATCAGCCGAGCCTTTAACAAAGATGCATTGGTAGATGAAATCTTGAACAACGGTTCCATTGCTGCGAATGGACTTATCCCAAGAGACTTTACACCAATACCTGAATCGGGTGAGGATTTCCGTAAAGTAAGCGGTGACCTTGTCACTTATGACCTGGAAGCAGCAAAAGAACTTTGGGCAAAAGGTCTAGCAGAACTTGGTACGGATTCCGTTGAAATTGAATTTTTAGCTGACGATGACCAAACAACGAAAGTCTTAATTGAATATGTCGCTAACCAGCTTTCAACGAATTTAGAAGGATTAAAAGTTAACATTAAACAAATTCCGAAAAAGCAGCGTCTAGAATTAGATAAGAGCATGAAATATGAACTCCAACTAACTAGATGGGGCCCTGACTTCCTTGATCCATATACCTATATGCTACTATTTACAACAGATAGCGGAAACAATATGACAGGATATTCAAGTCCGGTTTATGACAAGTTAGTTTTTGACACAGCTTCCACTCTTGCTACAGATAATGTAGCACGTTATAAAAACTTCCTTGAGGCAGAGAAAGTGCTATTTGAAGATGCAGTCATTGCTCCTGTATACCAGGCTTCTAGAGCACAATTAATCTCTCCAAAAGTTCAAGGTGTCTTCATGAACCCATTCGGTGCAACGTACGAATACAAATGGGCAGATATAGCGGAATAAAAGTCTTATGAAATAGTGAGGGGGAATGGCCAACTGGTCATTTCCCCTTCTCTTTTTTTCCCTCACGTTCTTTTCCCCTTAACCAACTTTAATGTTGCTACGATCAGAAAACTGACAATCACTAATAAGAGCCAAGAACTCACTTTCCCAAGATGGACGAGACTCCATGCCTCGGTTTGGTTTGGATATTCCCATGCGCCAAAGAACGTTGCAATATTTTCCGCTACCCAGATAAAAAATCCGATGAGTACAAAAGAAAGGGCCAGTGGCATCCTGTAACGAGATTCATTCACCTCGTATGCGACCCATGAGCGCCAAAAAACGATGATGACAAGAGCAGATAACCACCAACGAACATCAATCCAATAATGGTGGGTGAAGAAATTCAAATAAATAGCCGTTGCGAGAGGAACAACAACTAAGAACGGCGGCCATTTAATCAGTTCAACATTCAGCCTCCTCCATGCCTGGCAAAGAAAGCTCGCCACACTTGCATACATAAACCCACTATACAAAGGCACTCCGTAAATTTTAAAATATCCTTCTTCCGGATAGGACCATGAGCCCATATGAGTCTTAAATAGTTCGAGCGCCAGACCAATAAGGTGGAATAAAGTAATAACCTTCAGTTCATCTCGTGTTTCAAGACCCGAACGCACCATTCCCCACTGCATCAATAGGCAAATGATGAGTAGCCAATCATAACGGGGTAGGAAGGGAAGTGGAACGATTTGTGTAAGTGCCAAAGAGGCAAAAATAACAACCGGAAACAAACAAGATAGTGCCATTTCCCAACCAAAATGAACGAGTTGTTTTAGTGCTCTCATGATTTACGCCTCCAAAGATTCATCCTTTATATATTTTTGATTCTATCATACATATTTATTGTTTTACAATAAATATTTGTCATTTTAGATTATGTTATTGCTGTTAAACAAACAAGTATACTTGCAAATTTACCAAACATATTCCATTCATAAATAAAGAACCTTTTCTATTAAATAGAAAGGTCCTCTGCTTTGTTTTTTTATGAAAGTTTCTGAATTAATTATAAGCCAGCTCTTTTTCACTTAAGCCTAGTGTTTCTGCTGTTGAAGTATGGACTTCCTCCAGAAGTTTTGGATTGTTCATCAGTGACAGACCATAAGAAGGAATCATTTCTTTAATTTTCGGTTCCCACTCCTTCATACGTTCTGGGAAGCATTTCTGGATTACCTCAAGCATTACGTGGACTGCAGTTGACGCACCAGGAGAAGCGCCTAGTAAAGCTGCAATCGTGCCATCCGCTCCACTAATAACTTCGGTACCAAATTGAAGCGTTCCTTTTCCAGCTTCGGTATCTTTAATTACTTGCACCCGTTGACCCGCTACAACTAAATCCCAATCCTCAGCCTTGGCGTTCGGGATAAACTCCCGCAGTTCTTCCATACGCTGCTCTTTTGATTGCAGCACCTGCTGAATCAAATATTTAGTCAATGACAGCTCTTTCGCACCTGCTGCAAGCATGGTTAAGACGTTATTTGGTTTCACTGAAGCAACCAAATCAAACATGGAACCTGTTTTCAGAAACTTTGGTGTGAAGCCCGCAAATGGTCCAAAAAGCAATGATTTTTTATTATCAATGAATCTTGTATCAAGATGCGGAACAGACATAGGTGGTGCTCCAACCTTTGCCTTCCCGTAAACCTTCGCATGATGCTGAGCGACAATATCAGGGTTGTTACATACCATAAATAGTCCGCTAACTGGGAAGCCTCCAATATGTTTGGATTCGGGAATACCCGTTTTTTGTAGCAATGTCAGACTTCCTCCACCGCCACCGATAAAGACAAATTTTGCCGTATGGCGTTTGGTCGTACCACTAAAGAGATTCTGAACCTTTAATTCCCATGTGCCATCACTGGTCCGCTTAATATCATTGACACTATGATTATAGTTCACGACAACATCTCTACTCTCTAAGTGTTCAAACAATTTGCGCGTTAACGCACCAAAGTTAACATCCGTACCTGAGTCAATATTCGTAGCCGCTATCGGTTCATTCCATTTTCGCCCTTCCATAATTAACGGCATCCATTCCGCCAATTTTTCCGGATCGTCAGAAAACTCCATCCCTTGGAATAGTGGATTCTTTGACATCGCTTCAAACCGTTTCTTTAAAAACGCAACATTATCTTCCCCTTGCACTAAACTCATATGGGGTAATTGTCTAATAAACTCGTGCGGATTATCTAACAACTTGCTTTTTAAAAGATAGGACCAAAATTGCATCGAAACCTGGAACTGTTCATTAATACTGATTGCTTTACTAATATCTACCGAGCCATCCGGTTTTTCGGTCGTATAGTTTAGCTCGCATAGTGCGGCATGCCCCGTTCCAGCATTATTCCATTCGTTGGAGCTTTCCTCCCCAGCCTGTTCCAGCTTTTCAAACACTTTAATTTCCCATTCCGGCACCAATTTTTTTAAGATTGTCCCTAATGTCGCACTCATGATTCCAGCGCCAATTAATATAACGTCTGTTTTCGTTTCGCTGTTGCTCATTTTTATCAACCTTTTCTTATAAATTTGCAAAAAAGATGTAAGCGTCAACAAGTTAAGACACGTCCGAGTCACACACCTTTTTTGTATACGGTGTTTGTTAGAGTATAATAAATACTATTATATGATAATTTCAAATTATTTAAAAGGTTGTTGTACCGAAGTTGGCCAATCAAATGCAAAAAAGCTAACCTTCAACAAAATGGAAGGCTAGCTTTTAGGCTGCACGGTTTTGGATATTATTTTTTACAAGTAAAGATGCTAGTAGTTTTTTACATTGCGGTAGAGAATAGCCGACAATCGGTCCTAAGAAAAAGGCGATGATGATCGTTCCAACCCCAACAGGGCCACCTAACAACCAACCAAGAAGGAGTACAAATATCTCCATTCCATTGCGAACCCATTTCAAACTCCAGCCTGTTTTTTCTATAATCATAATCATAATGCCATCACGTGGTCCAGAGCCCAAATCAGCTGCAACATAAAGGCCAATTCCAAAACCTAGGAGAACAACACCCATGACAAAGGAGAATACTGCTCCTATGACACTATCGATACTTGGCAAAATCCATAAAAAGAAGTCCATGAATAGACCAAATAACAGCATATTTAAAAAGGCACCAATTTTCGGCAGTTTTTTCTTGGAGATCGAAGCAAACGACAGCAAAAGGAACCCGATAATAATGTTCCACGTACCAATCGTCAAACCAAAGTTCAGAAACAATCCATAATGAAACACATCCCAAGGACCAATTCCTAACAACTCTCCTTCAATCGTCAAAGCCGCTCCCAATGCTAAAATAAGCATTCCTAAAACAAAAAATGTCCAGCGAAGAGCATATTCTTTTCTCATTCTAACCCCTCTAATCCTGAAACTTTCACCTTGACTACTATACCATACCAAATATCACAGAAACCATAGAAATTAAATGGAAATGGAGAGGTGGTGGCTAGGGGGGCGGGGGTTTTCACTGGTTCCTGTACGAACTTCTTCTCCCTTCGGACAAGTCGCGTACTTTTTCATCGGCTCCTGTCCGAACCATGACTTCCTTCGGACAAGTCGACGGAGGTTTCAACAGTAATTGTCCGAACAACACCGACTCTCATCCACACACAACAATGCCTTCCCCGATGCTTCATGGATAAAATCCAGTACGTATATAAACAATAAGAAAGGTTTATTTTTCAAACGAAAGAAGGAGCCGTAAATTGGATACTGTCATCTACTTTATACTTACCATTGCATATCTAATTCTATTTGTATGGGGCATCCTTTTAGCGAAAAAATACAGCTGGATTAACATCGGAAATGTAGTGCTGATCGTTATTCTAGCTTTATTTTACGATAATGGGATTCTAGCTCTTGGAAAATATATAGGAGAAGGAAACGCACTTCGGGCATTGAACCAAGCACGTTATTGGATGCATGCCCTCTTCACCCCGCTGCTCGTGCTATTTGCGTGGCAAACGTTGGTGAAAGCCAGCCTTGACTGGGCAAAAAGAGGCAGCCTTCAAATGCTCATTCTATTATTTACCCTTGCCCTAATTATCATTGAACTTGTTACAGTCGTAAGGGGCCTTTCCTTAGAACCGGTCTGGAAGCAAGGTGTCTTAAGCTATCAAAATAAAAATCACGGTATGCCCATCATGATTATTGGTGTATCACTCTCGTTATTGATCACGTCAATTATTATTTGGTGGAAGCAGAAATGGCCATGGTATTTCGTAGGAATAATGTGTATGGGTCTAACCCCAGCACTTCACTTTTTAAAAACCAATAGCATACATAATATTTCTGAATTCCTCTTAATGCTAGCATTACTTGCTACGATGAGGTTTCAGGACAAAAAACAGCAAAAGGAACAGTAAATCGAACGGACTGTATTCCCGAAGTTAGAATTTTATGATAATATATTCTAGCGTATATATACCAATAAATAGAAATAGAACGGGGATAGAGAAATTGAAAGGCAATCTTGAAATATTCAAAAATCGGAATTTTTTACTCTACTGGGTTAGCGCCTGGTTCACTTCGTTAGGAGACTCTATCTTTATCATTGCCTTAACCTGGTTGCTTGTTGAAAAAACGGGATCTCCCTTAGTTGTGGGTACCTATCTATTTGTCGTAGGCATAACCAAATTGCTTTTCATCATCATTGGCGGGATTATTACCGATCGCTTTGACGCAAAGCATTTACTGATTTATTCCAATATTATTCGTGCTGTTCTCATCCTCATATTAGTAGGAATAAGCTTCACGGACCATTTTTATATTTGGGTGGTGTATATGATCGGTGCGATTTTTGGAATGGTGGATTCGGTAGCCGAACCGGCCGCAATCACGTGCCGTACCCGTATCGTTAAAAAAGAACAATACACCCAATCCATGAGCTTACTTATGATCGCCAGCAATGTATCAGTGGTCGTTGGTCCGATGATTGGCGCTGGCTTGGTGGCCATCGGAAATACGCAAATTGCTATTCTAATTAATGCCTTAACATTTATTTTGTCTGTATTCTTACTAGGCAGCGTATCATTTGGTAAATTCACGAAGGAAACCTCGAATACTAGTATGTTAAAAGAAGTAAAAGAAGGGTTTCAATACTTTATCCAGACACCGATTATTTTAACAATGGCAACCTTTGCATTTTTTGCAAACGCAGCGGTTGGGGCTGCGCTGTTGAGCATTCCCTTCTTGGCAAAGGAAATGGGCTTCGGGGTTGAAGGATTTGGCTTAATGAATACAGCAATAGGTGCCGGGAGTGTAATCGGGGCATTTGTTTTTTCCGTATGGAGCATCAAACATCCAAAACCATATATGACGCTATTAACTTGTTTTTTACAGGGAATCGTTATACTGTTGATTGGTTTTACACATAATTTATGGCTATGTATTATCTTATTTGCACTATTAGGAATGCATGAAATGGCGGTGAATGTCATTGCCCCGAGCGTAAATCATACCATCATACCAAGGAAGCTCTTTGGCCGAGTGATCAGTGTGATGATTCTTGTGATGTCTGGTTCCGTTCCCATTTCACAAGCGGTAGCCGGATGGGCAATGGAATGGACAGGTCCAGGTGCTATCTTCATCGGAGGCGGTCTGCTTGAGATGCTAGCCGCAGCTGTTGTTTTTTGCCTTCCGTTTGTAAGGAAGTATGAGATGAAACCATCATCCGAAGATATAGCGACATAAAGCTTTGGAAGGGGAAGGGGTCATTATTGATAATGACCCCTTTCAGTTCTATTACACACCTAGTTTATCGATAAGTAACGAAATGTTAAATTCCTCTATCAAATCCTTAAATGCCGGTCTTGTATTGCCATCTCTCCCAATGACAGCCTCGGCGGTCACCAAGGAATTCAAGACAGCTTCTTCTGTTGCTTCTCCTACTGCCCGAAAAGCCAAATCCATATCTTCTTCATGAATGATTGGAATGACGAGAAGCTGAGTTGGTTTTTCATGCGGAATTTTTGTCGCCGTTGAAAACCCGATTGTAACCTCCCCACTTCCCGTTGTGATAATCGAACCTGTTCGGGATAAACCTGTAACGGACCGTTTAATGATTCTGTTTAGCTGTCGCTCTGAAACCGGAAGATCGGTGGCAACGATGATCATCACTGAACCTTTATCCTCTTCCTTGTAAGATTCGAGGATTGCCTCCTTTAATTCCTCTCCAACCGCTTTTCCGTTAACCCTAAGATCACTTAATATCCCAAAATTCGAAAGGACAAGTACGCCGATTGTGTACGTGCCATGCTCCATTTCCACGATTCGAGAGGCGGAGCCAATTCCTCCTTTTAACGAGTAGCAAAGCATGCCCGTACCCGCACCAACACTACCTTCTTGGAATTCAGTGGAGGTGTTTTCAAGCGCTTGAAGAATATGATCCCGCTTCACATACTTCGCCCTTACATCATTTAAAAACATATCATTGCATTCCCCAACGATGGGGTTCACCGTTCCAGTCGTTCTACCGATTTCAATGTTACGTGCTAACATATAGTCGATCAATGTATCCGCAGCTGTTCCGATATTTAATGTATTGGTTAAAAGAATAGGTGTCTCCAAAGTCCCTAATTCACTTATTTGAATCGTTCCCATTGTTTTCCCAAAACCGTTTATAACATGACTAGAAGCAATCAGTTTCTCCCTAAAGGTATTCCCCTGATGCGGCAAAATAGCTGTGACCCCTGTTTGCATGCTGTTATGGCTGAGCGTTACATGCCCGACGGTCACACCCTCTACATCCGTAATTGCATTATTATGTCCCGGTTCCAAACGACCGATTTTCACTCCATAGTCACGTATTCTTTTTTGATTGAACATAGAAAAATCTCCTCTTCTTGTATCACATTGGCAACTAAAAAAAACGACAGATACCTGTCGTTTTAAATTTTTCTAACAAACGGACATTAGTCTCTTTCTCTAGCCCTCTGCGTATCTCTAATATTCTTTTGGACGGTAATCGCTGCAAATAAACTAAGAACAAATGACATCGCATAAAATCCCTTTTCGCTTAAAACTATGCTTCCTGCATTGTAAAGGCCGATACCCATTAATGAAATAGAAATAACAAGCGCAAGCCAACTAATGCCATAGTAAATATTCGTAACAGGGATTCCCTCATCTTTATCTCTGACTGCTTTTTGTAAAGATACCGCAGCATAAAGGCCGAAAATTAAAATGGCAAAATAGTATCCTTTTTCGTTCAGCTGCATCGTTGCGTTAAACAAGCCAATAAGATAGGCCGTTACCCCTACTAATAACGCTGCCCAGGATGCCCCAATGAAAGCCGCAGTCGGTTCCCCTTCTTTTCTTTCTACTTTCAATTTTGGTTCATGACTTTTTCCTTTATCTAATAAAACATCGTGATCATTAGACATAAGTACTTCTCCCCCATCTTTGTCTGTAATAAAATGGAGCACCAGTTTCTTGGGGGTGCTCCTACTAAATACATTATATAGAATTTTCTAACAAAAAATAGATGTTTTTTTCCTAATTTTCTAATTAGCTTTATGAGAGTTGGATTGGTTTGGAGATGTGGATACATTCGTACATGCTTTTGGGTGTTTTGTGCTTTCTTGTTCGTTGAAAGGTGGGTTCATCTACCGTAATCGTTGTGTGACCGGGCTTTCGGTCGATGAGCGGTGGGTTCATCTACCGTAACCGTTCCGCGACCAAGCTTTCGGTCGATAACCGGCGGTTTCATCTACCGTAACCGTTCTTCGACCTGACTTTCGGTCGATGACCGACCCTCTCACCTTCCCGTAACCGGTCCATCACCTTCCTATCGGTCGATGGAGAATGGGTACACACAAAAACCATCCGAACCGCCCCCTTTTCCACAAGAATAATACCAATAAAAGTTGAAATACTAACTAAGTAACAATGAATGAGGAGGTCATGTATGTATTTTTATAGGGAAGATTTAATTAATATTATTGTACCGGATAAACCCGATCCTGCTGCAGCAAAGGTTCTTCAAGAAACATTAGGTGGACAGTTTGGCGAAATGAGAACGATGATGCAGTTTTTCTTTCAAAGCTCAAATTTTCGAGGAAATCAGAAGAAGTACCGCGACCTAATTAGAGGAATCTTCCTCGAGGAAATCAGCCATGTCGAATTAGTACAAACAACAATCAATCAATTATTAAATGGATCTGGAGAAGAAGCGGTTGGTGCTGGCGGTAGTACCGGAGCTCCTTTAGAGGAAGCAATCAAGCATGCTAATCCGCATCACTTTATTATGGGCGCACAAGCCTCACTTCCGGTTGATGCTGGCGGTAATCCATGGAATGGAAACTATGTTTATAGCCATGGAAACTTGATTAGTGATTTACTTAATAATGTGGTTTTAGAATCCACTGGCGTCCTCCAAAAATCAAGAATTTATGAAATGAGCTCAAATAAAACGTTCAGAGAAACATTGGCATTCTTGATTGTTCGTGATAATGCCCACCAAAATGCGTTTGCAAAAGCGTTAGAAACCCTTGGAGTAGATTGGGGTAAAATTTTCCCTGTTCCGAATTATGATATTAACAAGTATCCGGAATGTAGAAAATATGTTGAAATGGGCTTCCATAATGCACAATTCAACTTTAGATTAGATGAAACATTGATTGGTGAAATTTTCCAAGGTGAGTCACCGAGCAGAAACGATGGGACACTAAAAGTCGTTCCACCACCACAAGGCTATCCTGTACCAGTCATGCCAGAAATGCCAAATGAACATAGCCCTGGTATTCAAGATTTAAATAATTAACAAGCAACTTTTTCGTAAATGGCGTTATTGAAGTACACACATGCACACAAAAAACACCGTAATTTATATGGTGTTTTTGCATTTTCTACTCCTATTGGAAATCACATGCAAACTCCTGTATCCATTTATAGTCCAAAGGAGCATTCAATACCTCGTAAATTCCGTTTGATACGACAACATCTCGTTCAAAGATATAGCTTCTATTTCTCCATTCTTGTAACCCAGGTATAATTCAAATCGTTCATTTTCAAAATTGGAAATATAGCCCTTTTTATTTGTTCCTTTCACTTGTTATTGAGTTATAAAATCAGACAGTTTATTCAAAGCATCTTGATCTACTTTTGTCATTTCCATTTCGAATTCTTTTTTATCCCCAGTAATAATCTGAACCTTATCAACATTACCCATATCTAATAAGTCACCCAAGTTTTGCTCACGATACTGATAAAAACAAATGATAATAACAGCAATAATTAGCAACAATGGAGAAACGAACAAATACTTTCTCAAAGACGAACCCTCCCCAAAAAGATTATGTTTATTTCTCCATTATTATTGATTTCACCTTCTTTGCATTTAATGTTAGCATTGTACCCCAATTTCCATTTCCCCTTTTTAATATTCAGTAAAATTTAAAACTTACCATATTTAATTATTAAAACAATAACCCGACTATGATATAGTAATATTACTTTTTATCGTAGAAATTAGGTGAAATGCAAGTGGATATTCAAAAAATTCATAGTAAAAATAGTTTGTTAATTCGTATTTTATGGGGATGTTTTATCCTGTGTATGCTAGTACAAATTCTAAAACATAAAGATCCTACTTTTATCAGTATCTTTTTTGGTAGTGGAATTTTAGTATGTGGGTCCATATCAATATTTGTTTACAAGAAACTTTTTGTTCAGCAAACCATGTATTTATGTGTACTGGGGATGTCATTTGTTGCATTTGTACTTATAGAAAATGAACCTGTCATATCTAATTTCTACCTCATTTTTTTAGTTATTTTTATTTTAACTTTATATCAGGACTACCGCCCAATTATATTAATGAGTGTACTTAGTATTTTTGAAGGAGCCTATTTTTACCAATTCGGAGAACGTCTGAATTATACGTATCACAATGGTGACTTTTTTTATTTTTTGTTTACACTTTCTGTTACCTTTCTGGTCGCTTTCCTGCAAATTCGCTATAGCAGAGCAGTAGAAAGAGATGATAATGCGAAAAAGGAAGAAGTACTAAGGGACAATGAGCAACAAATTTTAGCTCTAATAA
>JAQSXG010000452.1 GCA_029256785.1 Neobacillus sp. | reverse complement strand
GCCATCGAAATTGCGTTTTCTATAGGTATGATGGCCGGCGGTGGAATTATTGCTTCATGGGGAGGCTTCCAAAACAAAATTCATACCATGACATTTGCAAGTATTTTAATGGGAGCTTGTACCTTTGGGTTAGGGGTTATTCCTGTTTTTTGGATATATTTAGTTCTCATGGGTGTCTTCGGGGTGGCGATGCCAATTTTTAATACACCAACAATGGTATTATTACAGGAGAAAGTGGATGAGAATTATCTTGGCAGAATTTTCGGTGTATTTGGGATGATTTCAAGCTCCATGATGCCGTTAGGAATGCTCATTTTTGGTCCATTAGCTGATGTAATCGAAATTGAATGGCTTCTAATAGGGACAGGTTTATTTATGCTTATCTTAACTCTCTTCCTAGCTCGTAATAACGTATTATTAGAAACAGGTAAGCCTGAAATAGATGAAACTACTAATTAGGAGAAAAACTCATAATGGATCCTAGAGGAAAATGGAATGATAAATATAAAGAACGGTTAAATGAGTTAATGGTGCCAGCACCAAATACGAGATTAAAGAATCTGATTCCATATCTAAAGGGGGGCACTGCACTAGATCTTGCTTGTGGGCTTGGCGGGAACAGTCTATTCCTCGCACAATTAAACTATAAAGTGGATGCAGTTGATGTATCTGATGTGGCAGTCCAATTCCTACAAACACTGGCAGAGAACCGAAAGTTATCCATACAACCTCGCCAATGCGACCTTACAGATATAACCGCCCTTAATTATAGAAACAATTCTTACGATATGGTTATCATAACGTATTATCTCGATCGGACACTATTTCCGTTAGTGAAGGCACTTATTAAAGAAAATGGATATTTCTTCATGGAAACCTATTACCTGTCAACTAGCACAGAGAATCAAACGGTTTCTGATCAATACAAACTTCAATCAGGAGAGTTATTGAACGAATTTAAAGACTGGAATATTCTATTCTATGAAGAAAACCAACTAGATGGAAGGCAAACTATTTTTTGTAAAAAGGTTTGATTTTCTTTTTAAAAAAGGTGTGATAAATTATGCATAAAATAATGATTGTGGAAGATGACCCCAAAATTGCTGAGCATTTGCAGGATTATATTTCAAAATATGGCTATCAAGTAACGAAAGTAACGGATTTTACCCATGTAATGGATGTCTTTCATGATTATAAACCAGACCTAATCCTTCTTGATATTAATCTACCGAGCTACGACGGCTACTATTGGTGCAGGCAAATTCGTAAAGAATCCATCTGTCCGGTCATCTTCTTATCTGCCAGAATTGGTGAAATGGATCAAGTAATGGCTTTAGAGAATGGTGGGGATGATTTTATCACAAAACCCTTTCATTCTGAAGTAGTTTTGGCAAAAATACGAAGCCAGCTACGGCGTGCATATGGGGAATATGCTACACAGGTTGAAGAAAGGGTCCTTGAAAGAGCAGGATTAAAGCTCTATCAAGAGAGGCTAGAATTAACCTTTCATTCCAAAGTTGCATCGGTATCGAAAAAAGAGTCAGACATTATTGAAAGTCTAATGGAGCGCTATCCACGTGTGGCTGGCCGTGAAGACCTTTTGGAGAAACTATGGGACAACCAAGCCTATGTTGATGAGAACACTCTTAACGTCAATATCACAAGGGTTAGGAAAAAGTTCCAAGAACTTGGTATTCATGATGCAGTCGAAACTGTTAGGGGTGCGGGATATCGTTTACATGTCTCATGGGAAAAGGTGGAAGGCAAATGAGATTATTTTTTAAAGAGCACTTGCTATTAATTGCTGTTCAAGTGATGCAATTAGTAGTTGTGCTCTCTATTTATTGGCTTGGTGGTAGTCGTGATATTAAATTGGCACTCTATGCTTTTTTCCTCGGCATCTTCTTTTTCGGATGTTATCTTTTCTACCATTATACTAGTCGTCAAAAGTATTACAATCGCCTGTCAAATCCACTGGAGACACTTGACGATTCTTTTCGAAAAACTGGCGATACCCCTGTTGCAGCCGCCCTTGATACCCTGTTAGGTGAGCAATACAAGCTATATCAAAATCAAATCATCTGGTTGGAGCAGCAACAGAAGGAGCATTTAACCTTTATTGACCAATGGGTGCATCAGATGAAAACACCCTTGTCTGTAATTGAGTTAACCGCGCAAACCCTTGATGAACCAGATTCATCTAGTTTGCGTGAGGAGACAGAACGAATGAAAATAGGTTTACACACGATTCTCTATATGGCGCGTCTCCGCTCGATTGAACAGGACTTCCATATTAAGCCTGTCTTACTATCAAATATTGTGAATGAAGTAAATGGAGACAATAAACGCTTCTACATCAGAAACCAAGTTTATCCGAGACTAGAGATAGAAAAGGAAGGAATTACAGTTGAAACAGATGAAAAATGGCTATTTTTTATCCTGTCACAACTCATACATAATGCAGTGAAATATACGGATGGAAGAAGTAAAACAATCATTATTTCTATTTTTGAAAAAGAGAACGAAGCCATTTTGGAAGTGACTGACTTTGGGGTCGGAATACCTGAAGAAGATAAACGGCGTGTGTTTGACCCGTTTTTTACCGGTGAAAATGGCCGTAAATTCAGAGAGTCCACAGGAGTAGGGCTTTATTTAACAAGGGTGGCAGCTGAGCATTTAGGCCATCGGATCGAAATGAAGTCTTCCGTAGGAGTGGGATCAACCTTTCGAATTGTTTTCACAGCAACACAAAACCTTACAAGCGTGTAAGGTAAGTGAAAGAGGAATCGATAGTAACGTCACTATAAGCTCGGGTATACTAATCTCAGATCAAGTTAGTGAATGAGAGGGGATACAAGAGATGCTGAATGTAAGACAAGTCAGTAAAATATATGAAGGTAAAATTGCCTATAAGGCATTATCTGATATTAATTTAACGATTGCGACAGGTGAATTTGTTGGAATTATGGGTCCATCAGGTAGCGGAAAAACAACCTTACTAAATATGATTGCAACGATTGACGAACCGACATCGGGAGAAATATTAATTAATGGAAATAATCCTCATCGCTTAAAAAAAGATCAATTGGCAAAGTTTCGTCGCCGTGAATTAGGATTTGTTTTTCAAGATTTCAACCTACTCCACACATTAACGGTTGAAGAAAATATTATTCTACCTTTAACCTTGGACGGAAAAAATGTGAAAGAAATGAAACAAAAAGCGAATGAAGTGGCTGAAAAACTTGGCATTACAGAGATTATGAAAAAACGCACCTATGAAATATCTGGTGGCCAGGCACAACGAGCAGCAGTGGCTAGAGCAATGATTCATACGCCAAAGCTTTTGCTTGCTGACGAACCTACCGGGAATTTAGATTCCAAGTCATCAAAGGATGTCATGGAAATGCTTGAGTCGATAAACAAAAAAGAACAGACAACCATGATGCTTGTTACACACGATGCCCAAGCAGCCAGCTATTGTAATCGGGTGGTCTTTATTCGTGACGGAAAATTTTATTCTGAGATTCATAAGGGAGATAATCGCCAGGCCTTTTTCCAAAAAATTATTGATACACTTTCATTAATGGGAGGAAATGCAAATGACCTTTCGCAGATTCGCCTTTAATAATGTCGTCCGAAATAAACGATTGTATGCCGCCTATTTCCTTAGTAGTATGTTTACAGTCATGGTCTTTTTCACGTTTAACATATTTGCCTTTCATCCAGAATTAAGTGGCACGGATATGAATTTGAGTGTACAAAAAGGGATGAATGCTGCAGCAGGGATTATCTATGTCTTCTCCTTTTTCTTCATTCTCTATTCCATGAGTTCGTTTTTGCAGTCCCGGAAAAGAGAGTTTGGACTATTGATGATGCAGGGAATGTCGATGAGACAAATTCGAACCATGGTATTTCTTGAAAACATGGTCATTGGCTTTTTCGCTACATTGGGCGGAATCTCACTTGGATTAATTTTCGCAAAAGGAATCTTGCTGTTAGCAGAAAATGTCCTCATTATAGAAAATAAGTTGAATTTTTATATTCCACTTCAAGCGATTATTGTTACTTTTGGTTCGTTTGTCCTGTTATTTTTATTTATTTCGTTATTTGTAACATATATCCTTCGAAGCAAAAAGTTAATTGAACTAATTAAGGGAAACAAAAAGTCAAAGGGTGAACCAAAAGCAAATATCTTTTTAACGGGTATAGCTATTGCCTTGCTGGGGATAGGCTATGTTGTTGCCTTATTCTCCAAAGGGACGGTTGTAGTTGTAGTAATGATACCAGTCATTATTGTAGTAAGTATCGGAACGTATTTACTATTTACACAAGCAAGTGTGTATTTCATTCGCCGGTTAAA
>JAQSXG010000451.1 GCA_029256785.1 Neobacillus sp. | reverse complement strand
GGAAAAAGGAAATGTGTGGAATTGTTGGATATATTGGAAACAGTGATACGAAGGAAATTTTATTAAAAGGCTTAGAAAAGCTTGAATATAGAGGATATGACTCAGCTGGTATTGCAGTAATGAATGAAAAGGGTGTCCATGTTTTTAAAGAAAAGGGCCGCATTGCTGATTTACGGGCAATTGTTGATGAGGATGTAATGACTAATATCGGAATTGGTCATACTCGTTGGGCAACACATGGTGTACCAAGTAAAATGAATTCTCATCCGCATCAAAGCGCGACTGGAAGATTTACGCTAGTTCATAACGGCGTTATTGAGAACTACGATTTGTTAAAAAAGGAATATTTAACGAGTGTAAACTTCGTAAGTGAAACAGATACAGAAGTCATAGTTCAAATGATTGAGCTTTTTGTTAAGGATGGGATGGAAGTTATTGAGGCTTTCCGTAAAACACTTAGCTTGTTACATGGTTCCTATGCTTTAGCGTTATTGGACGAACAAAACAGTGAGACTATTTTTGTAGCGAAGAATAAGAGCCCGTTACTTGTCGGCTTAGGCGATGATTTCAATGTAGTAGCTAGTGATGCCATGGCTATGATTCAGGTAACAAATCAGTATGTGGAACTAATGGATAAGGAAATCGTACTTGTATCAAAAAGTGGGATAACCATTCAAAACCTTAATGGTGAAACAATTAACCGTGCACCTTATACAGCAGAACTTGATGCAAGTGACATTGAGAAGGGCACATATCCACATTATATGTTAAAAGAAATTGATGAGCAGCCATTAGTTATGCGTAAGATTGTTCAAATGTACCAAAATGAGCAAGGTAAATTAACGATTGACTCAGAGATTATTTCTGCAATGAATGAGTCTGATCGAATCTATATTATTGCGGCAGGAACTTCCTACCATGCCGGTCTTGTTGGTAAGCAGTTCATTGAAAAGATGGCTAAGATTCCAGTCGAAGTTCATATCTCAAGTGAGTTTGGCTATAATATGCCAATGCTTTCAGAAAAACCACTGTTTATCTTTATTTCACAAAGTGGAGAAACAGCTGACAGCCGTGCGGTACTTGTTAATGTAAAGGAAATGGGCTATCGTACGTTAACAATTACCAATGCTCCTGGATCAACACTGTCTCGTGAGGCTGATTTTACACTTCTATTGTTTGCTGGACCTGAAATTGCTGTTGCCTCAACGAAAGCTTATACAGCGCAGCTTGCTGTTTTAGCTATTTTAGCTGAAGTAACTGCTAAAAGTCGTAACTTAGAAATTGGTTTTGATCTTGTAAAGGAATTTGGAATTGTTGCAAATGCAATGGAGGTCCTTTGTGACTCTAAAGAAATAATTGAGCATATCTCAAGAGAATTCTTAGCAGTTACACGGAATGCCTTCTTTATCGGACGTGGGATTGACTTCTATGTTGGTCTAGAAGGTGCACTAAAGTTAAAGGAGATTTCTTACATCCAAGCAGAAGGATTTGCTGGTGGGGAATTAAAGCATGGTACTATTGCATTGATTGAAGAGGGTACTCCAGTGATTGCCCTGGCCACACAGGAAAGTGTAAATCTAAGTATTCGTGGTAATGTTAAAGAAGTGGTGGCACGTGGTGCAAACCCATGTATCATTTCAATGAATGGCTTAAATATGGATGAAGACAGCTTCGTTATTCCGGAAGTACATGATTTATTAACACCACTTATCTCTGTCATACCAATGCAACTAATTGCGTATTACGCTGCTCTACACCGTGATTGCGACGTCGACAAACCGCGTAATCTAGCTAAATCAGTAACGGTTGAGTAAGAGGGATTAGTTGATTAAATTAGTAAAGTAAAATATTAAATAAAAATTAAAGGCTGTCCTTAGGGGCAGCCTTTAATTTTTATAGTTGTTTATCAATGATTTTAAAAGAATTGTCCTATAAAAATCATTTGCCATGTAAATAAACTCGTCAGAATTGAACGTTTTGTGAAAAGGGGAATTTGTTACTTATTGCAAATGCTATTGGAATATGGGTTTTGTTGTCTTATATCGATAAAGGCGATTCGTTTTAATCGAGTTTATAGATAAAATGAATTTAATATTCTACTTTGTAAAATTATAATTAGGGTGTCCAAAATATTATTGTAACACAATGGTGGAAAAATTAGAAAATTTATAGCGTTAATCACCCAATATTTAACATCCTGTTATAGTATAGGAAAATAAGGAGGAATAGGTAATGAAATTTAACAAAAAGATAATTATTGCAGTGGTACTATGTGTAAGCATGATGGGATTGGTAGGATGTGGCTCTAGCAATGGAGGGAATTCTGCTACTCAAAAACAGGAAGAAAAAGAAAAAACACCTGATCAAGTAGGCGGTGTATCACTAGAAAATCCTATAAATGTTGACAAAGAGGCTGGTACTGTAACTGTTCTAGCTCAAGTAAACGGTAAATATTTTACAGTACCAACACGTCACGCTTCAGTATTCATGGATGGATCTAATGGAGCAAAATCTGTATTAACAGCATATGGAACACATGAAGAATTCTATAATGCACTTGTAGAGATTGGAGCTGAGCCAGGAAACAACATGACTCCTGATAATGCTTCAACTACTAAAGTTGAAGGTACACCAATTGATTTAAAGGTTACGTGGAATGGTGCTGATAAGGAATATGATGTTAATGAAGTTATTAATGATAGCAACGGAAACAAAATTGCCTTTAAATTTGGTGGAAATCATGATAGATCTATAGAAAAGCATACTGGATGCCTAACTTGTCTTGACAGCTGCCCGGTTGGTATAATATCCAATTCTACTTATGCTTATGGTGCAGTAGAAAGTACTAAAGAAGTTGAATTCACTGGAAATCAAGATGTGCTTCCTGAAGATGGAACTTATGTTGTTACAGTATATTCAATTGCAAAATAATATAGCTAAGTTAACCATCAGTTGGGAGATGAGGAAAACTCCTTGATGGAAGTTTCAACTTATTTTTGTATGGGTTTGTCATACAGAATAATTCAGGAGGTGAAGTCTTGTTAAAATTAAGACTAATATTTTACTATACAACTGCAGGTATAGCACTAGGCTTTCTTTTCTGTATGCTGCTGTTTTTTAACGTAGCATTGGAAATGATGCTAGGACTAGGATTAGTAATGTATATTTTTACAGGTTTTGGCCTAATGATCGCAATTTCTAAGACAAGACTAGATTGGAAGTATTCATTTTTTTATATTGAGTTTGCGGCTATACTGATCGCTTTATTATCAGGAAGATTACAACAGTTCCTTTATATTACAAAAGAAACACTAGGATTCACAAATCCTGTATCAGAGATACAACCTATTTTCATTGTATGTGCAATAATAATAAATCTAGTGAACGTATATATTGTACGTACTATAGGAAAGTACCAAAAGGAATATACGAAGGAAGAAAGAAAAGCTTTAAAAGAAAAACAGCTAAAATTAAGTGATTTAAGGGAAGAATTAGATGAAGTGAAAATTGCAAAGGTTAAGAAGAATAGAAAACGTGGAAGAGTTGTTGCCATTGTAGGTATAGCAATTTTTATGATTTGCTACTTTACCATTCCTTCTCTAAATAATGGATTAAATCATGCTTTTAGTACGATATCGAAGCTAGATACAGCAATAGTAATTGAATATTTGAAATCATATGGTAAGTTAGCTATAGTAGTGTCATTTATTCTTATGATTCTTCAATCAATTGCTGCACCAATTCCAGCGTTCCTAATTACTCTTTCAAATGCAGCTATATTTGGATGGTGGCAAGGAGCGATACTATCTTGGTCATCTGCCATGGCGGGGGCTGCACTATGCTTCTTTATAGCGAGAGTACTTGGAAGAGATGTTGTAGAAAAGCTTACTAGTAAAGGTGCAATGGAAAGTGTAGATGTTTTCTTTGAAAAATATGGAGACCGTACAATAGTAGTCTGTAGACTTTTACCTTTTGTTTCCTTTGACTTTGTAAGTTATGCTGCTGGTCTTACGAATATGAGATTTTGGAAATTCTTCGTAGCAACAGGTTTAGGTCAATTACCTGCGACAATCGTGTATTCATACGTTGGGGGAACACTTACAGGTGGAGCTCAGAAATTGTTTGTTGGATTATTAACATTGTTTGCATTATCGATTTTAATAGGTGTTGCAAAGAAAGTTAATAATGATAAACAACGCAAAGGTAAGATAAAGGAAGAATTAGAGACAAGCGCATAATTGCGACTATTTCAACATCTTATTAAAGTAACTGAACAAAATATTTTAAATGAAAAGGTGAGGTAGGTGAAAAAATCTAAAGAGGACAAAGTAAGGTCATATTTACAACTTCTCATAAGGTTTACAGT
>JAQSXG010000450.1 GCA_029256785.1 Neobacillus sp. | reverse complement strand
AGCATTGACATTTTCCATTTTTAGTTTGTCAATTAAGATGTTAGCAGCGGTATTATCACTTTGGACAATCATTAAATCAAGAATTTGTCCGATCGTAAGGATGATGCCATCAGGAAGATTATAGACAGAACCTCCTTCTACCGCTTGTGAGTGTTTAATAACTACTGGTTCGTTAAAATCCAGTTTTCCCTGATTTTTTTGGTTAAATGCTTCAATCATGATAGGGATTTTAATCAAGCTTGCTGAAGCCATCTTGTGGGAATTGAGGATTATGGCCTTTCCATCATCTCCTAAAGGTTTTACATAAATGGCATACTTTACACCTTTTTCAATCGGCATAGTTGTAACCTGCTGGCTCAACCATTTTTCAGAAATTGTTCCTGCAGCACTTGCTACATTGGGTAAAACTAGCGTAAACAGACAAACAATCATAATACACATAAACATTAATGAGGCTACCATTTTTTCTACTACCACTTTTATCATTATAAATTCCCCTTCATTTCTGCTTTCTTTCTGTGTCCTCGAAACCTTTTGAATTTACACATTGCCCATTTGACCAATCGCCTATCTACACAGTCTAATGAATACTTGGTCGCCTGTGGATTGTATTTGCAAAAATAATTAATCCATCCTCTAATGATAGGATTTATCCTCCGGCAATCATATCCGTTTTGCATCCTGTTTTCTTATGTATCTCCAACGATTTTATCTTCTCTCGAAAAGCCTTATTTGAATTTTTGCTAGCTGATGCTATAAAGTTTACGCCTTTACTGCCATTTTTGTATTTAATGAATACTCCTTTGAATGTGTACCCAAGAAAGTCAAATTCATTCTTTGAGTACTCCTTCTTTCTGTCTCCATCTTTACAGTACACAATTCTGGTTTTGTTTGAATGCAATTCTAGTAAACAGGCTTGCATCCTTTCATTAAGCAATTTCAAAATCTGTATTGCCTTTTCTTCTGTCCTACAGTGTACTACAGCATCATCTACGTATCGCTCAAACGGTGCTTCCGGGTATTTTTTCACCATCCATACATCGAATACGTAATGCATAAACATATTCGCCAGAATTGGACTAATCACCCCACCTTGAGGTGTCCCAGAGGTTCTCTCAATGGTCGTACCATCTTTTAGCTTGAATGGTGCTTTTAGCCATCTTTCCACATACAATCGTATCCACGGTTCTCTAACATGTCTTTTAAACACTCTCATTAACAGTTCATGGTCTATATTATCAAATAATCCCTTGATATCCAGCTCTAAAACAAAATCATACTTCCAACATCTTTTTCTTGCCTGTCCTATCGCATCTATAGCAGATTTGTTAGGTCGATATCCATAGGAGTTTTCGTGAAACATTGGCTCTACCACTGGCTCTATTTACATTTTGGCTACCATCTGTGCTATTCTGTCATGGATTGTGGGTATTCCTAATCTCCTTGTTCCTCCTGCTTTCTTCGGTATTTCTACCGCAAGCACGGGCGATGGAAAGTAACTACCCGAACTCATCCTATTCCAGATTTTGTACAGATTGTTTTTCAGATGCTTCTCAAACTCTTCAAAGTCCATACCATCAATTCCAGCACTTCCTTTGTTAACTTTTACTCGCCTATAGGCTTCTTTGACTACTTTTTTAGGAATTTTATATGGTTTGCTCTCTTGCATCAAATCCTCCTGTTTCCAGTTGTTATCAACTTCAAGCTGAATGATGACACCCCTTTGCTCCATTCCCATTACAGTAACTTCATCGCTACTACGAGTGTCTCCGCCCCTGTACCATACATCTCTATTTTCAGCCTCACCTTTCTGTGGCTTGCGCTTTTTCGATTTACATTATGGTATAGGTTCCCACGTTTCACAATGGTGCCTGTTATATGCTCATGCCACCTTCATACCGTCTGTCAAATAGCCAGCTTTCCAGGTTGCCGCTATTCTTGTCCCCACCCAGTTCTGAAAGGTAGGTTTTGACAGCACTCACGCTATCGATACTTCTTCAGCGGTTCACTTTCGTTCATCTTCATATAACTCACATGACTGTTTTGACAGCCTTTTCCCGAGTTGCTCACTACCATGGCTTTTGACCACAGCAGCATAGGGTTGTTTGGTGGATCTACCTGTATAGTCCCCACCGAAGGACCTTCCTTCATCACCTTTGTGCCTTTCGTGGCACACCAGAATCGGACTTGCCCAATTAAGGCATCCGGCTCTTCACAATATCATTCACATAACATAGCTTTTCCCTGCACCTAACACAAAAATGTTCACACAGATATACGCTCTAGGAAGTGGATATTTCTTTAGGAACAGATTGAACTTACTCCAGTCAAAGCTTTTTCGTTGGCTTCTTCGGTTTAGCCATTTGAGACATAAGGGGACGTTCTTTTTCGTCAACTTTCAAATATTATCTTTAGAACATATAAATACACTATTTTACATTCCCTACAAAGAGCAAAACTCCTGCCAAATTAATACATTAATTGATAAAATTTCATATTGATATAATACAAATAAATTTAACCATTTAATACATACATCAAAAAAAATCCAACTAAATTATAAATTCAGTTGGATTTCTATCTCTATTAGAAACAAGGGGACAGGGATATCGTTTCATTTCTTTTCCAGTAAACACAATCCTTGTCTCCCTTTAACTTATATGGTAGCAACAGCTATAAACATCCGAATGAACGCATCCCTTCTTGAAATATAAAATATTTATAAACTTCCCTAAGAACATAAAAGCCCTTGCCAAAATTCTACAAACTTTAGCAAGGGTTACATTTTTATCATAATCAATACTTTTTTGCGATGGTAATTTTGCATGATTGATCTTGAAATACGAATTTTATTTTTTAGGCAAAGTAAAGATAAATTTACTCCCCTGACCGATCTCACTTTCTACGAAAATTTCCCCATCGTGCGCTTCCACAAAACTTTTCGCAATGGCAAGACCTAAACCACTCCCCCCACGCATGCGGTTTCTCGACTTTTCGACGCGATAAAACCGATCAAAAATAAATGGTAAATGTTCTTTTTCAATTCCCGGACCATGATCACAAACTTCCACCTTTGCACAATTTGGCATATTGGTCACAGTGACTTGAACCTGCCCTTGCTCAGTATAACGAATTGCATTGCTCATGAGGTTATACAAGACTTGACCAATACGATACCTGTCCATTAATATCGAAATACTCTCTGTTGCTTGAACATCGATTTCAATATTTTTCTTGGCTGCTTCTCGGGCAAGTTCTGTTGCTGCATTTTTCACAACTTGACTTAAATCTTCTATATTACGATCAAACTTCAATTCACCTGCATCCGCATGTGAGAGACTTTGCAAATCCTCAACCAATCTTGAAATTCTGATACTCTCTTCATGAAGTGATGCAAAAACTTCTGGCGATGGTTGAATCACATCTTCCTCTAATAATTCAAGATTACCGCGCAATATTGATAGCGGTGTTCTAAGCTCGTGTGCCACATCTGCAATCAGGTTCTTGCGAAGCACTTCATTACTCTCTAGGCTTTCAGCCATTTGATTAAATGCTTTGCCTACCTCGCCTATTTCATCATTCGTACGGATTGGCACACGATGCGACAGCTCGCGACTGGCAATACTTCTTGCAGCTTCCGAAAGTTCAACTAATGGCTTACTGATTCGCCTCGACAAGTAAATTCCCATGACTAAAACCACGATTGTTGCAAATATTCCAGCTTTAATATGAGCTGCTTTGATTGAGTCAACGAAATTTTCTTCCAATTGACCTTTTCGAGTTGTGGCAATCAATGTGCCCACTTTTTCCCCATTCATCAGAATTGGAATTGACTCTGCGTCACTTTGCGCTTCATAAGATTGGGCGACTTCTTGTTTAAACGTGTCCGCGACAACTTGTCCCTCTTGATTCACTACGATCATTCGATCGGCAAACTGCTGTCCCATCCCAAAGCCGCCTCGCCCACGACCTCTTGACATAAATATATTTTCTACGCCATTCCAGCCATTTTTTTTGTAGTGCTCACCAATGCTACTTGCTATTTGTTCCAGACGCATTGATGCATTATGTTGAAAATAACTATTGAAAGCATTACTTATTGCTGTAGAGGAAAAAAACGCTGAAATCATCATGGCTGTCGCTACTACAACTATCAAAATTAGTGTAAACTTATACCCAATGCGCATGTTAGCTGCCTCCTAGCGTAAGTTTATAACCGACACCATAAATCGTTTGGATAAATTCTGGTTCTGCAGGATTACGTTCAATTTTTTTGCGTAGATTACTCATATGTGTATCAAGGCTTCGCTCATATCCCTCATAGGTTTCCCCTAATGCACCATCCATTAATTGCAGACGACTAAAAACTTGCTC
>JAQSXG010000449.1 GCA_029256785.1 Neobacillus sp. | reverse complement strand
TCTTGCTCTAACAAAACTGGCACTATCATTTGCATCCACCAATTGGCGTAAGAAGATTCAGCAATGCGATGGTGAAAGTTAGGGAAACGGCTTTTGCTAAATATGTTGCCGAGTGAGCAATTAGAGTACAAGTAATACTCATTCTTTTTATCTATCTCAGTTAGTTGCTCCAAAATACTGGCAACATAATATCCCACACCACTTTTAGTTGCAGCAAGAAATCTCGCATCAACACCAATTTTCAAAAAGCTCACCCTTCTGTGGCCGACTCTAATAAATCAGTGCAAAACAACAACCGACTTTGTTCTCTGCAGTCTGACTTACATCAAAGCCGATCTTCATAACTTACTCGCTCCCCAATACGTGCTCAAGTATTTTTGCAACAGTTTGGTAATAGTTCTTAAGTCCTTGTAAGGAAGCAACCGACCAAGCCGAATGTGTTCAATTATTGCTACTTTAAACACTTCAAAAACAAAGCGCATTTCATCCTGGCGGGTAGTTCTAAGTAAACCCTTTTCTCTGGCAATTACATGTCCTAAATTATAAATCCACCGTGTTGGAGGCTCTTTCGTCTTTTCATAGATCATCCTTATTATTTCTCTATGAACTTTTTCTCTGGCTCCAAGAGTTTTCGTCTGCGGATATAACCTTGAACCGGCAAGAACCTCAGGAATAAAGGAGAATGGATACTTTTCCCCTATTCGCAGCCAATATTCATAATCCATGCAATACTGAAGTTTTGCATTCAACAGGCCTACTTTGTCCACAAGCGAGCGTCGAAAAAACACAGCCGGCTGACAAATAAAACATACATCAAATAATTCTTCAAAATTCCAGTTGCTTGTGGGATATGGCTCAATAACCACATCGCTTTCGTCAATATGATTAGCATTTCCATATACGATCATTACGTCTGGATGGGAATCAAAAAAATCAATCACTTTATTCAAAATGCCCGGATAGTATATATCATCAGAATTAAGCCAACCGATGATTTCCCCTTGGGAGCGCCGGATCCCCTTATTTACTGCGTCTGCTTGACCATGATCAGCTTCGGAAACCCAGTTCAAATTGCCACTATATTGTTTAAGCAGATCAATTGTTTGATCTTTACTGCCGCCGTCTATGACCAAATACTCCAAATCAGGAACGTTCTGATTAATTACACTTAGAATAGTTCGTTCAATATACTGTCCCTGATTATAAGATGGTGTTATCACCGATAATTTCATTGTAATTCTCTGCTTATTGGTAACATCTCTGCAATAATATCTCCACCACTATTCTTCACTCGTTTCTCTCTGATATGCTCAATTGGGGCTTGAACATATCTCATTATAATTGCGGCTAGAATAATTGAGAAAATGACCGTAACAAATCCAAATACAGTTTGCTGTGACCAGTTGGCTGGATAGATCGCAATAATAGCCAAGATAACAAAACTATGTGCCATATAAATCGGATATGATAAATCTCCAATATACCTATCAATACAACTATTTTGAGAATAACTAAATATAAATGGTAAAGATATCATGATCAAAAAGTAATACCCCCATTGTTTCAATGCATAATTTAGTGGGATGTAATTAAATACAAGCGTTAGTACGATTACAACCATAGTAACCATTGGGGATATCTTACTCTGCAATAAGCTTGTTTTATGTTTATTGTAGTATTTATAGGCGAGCACTCCCATCAAGAATAATGCTAATTCTGAAGGAAAGAAGCGATAATTCCATGGGTCTATCGCCAATCCTATCGAACGCAGATAGACTCGCACTCCAAAGCTTAAGCCAATTACACCTACAATGATTTTATAGTTTCTCTTGACCAACCATGGCGCTAAGACATAAAACATTATTTCTAAGCCAATTGTCCAAGTCTGAGGTAGCAGCATAAATTTATACATAGCGTGAGCTTCTTTGTAATAGTGCGATGTTAAGAACATATTGCCGTTTATGGAGTCAAACGCTAAGAAGGGAACCCAGTCTTGACCAACAATTGTTAAATTTGTAACAACGGTAAAAATCCAAGTCAAGGCAGAGACATTATCATATTTATAGCCTTGAACAATATAATGCATTCCACCCCATTGTCCGTTATGAAAGTAGCTTGCAATGGCTAGAAGCAGCGTCGATAATAAGATCACAAAATAGATGGGGTACAATCGCAGAAAACGATTTGTATAAAAAAGATGAGCATTATTAACATATTTTTCATTAAGTATTAACGCCATATAAAAACCCGATATAATGTAAAATCCTTGAACAGCGATAACAGCGTCCACAATTTTATAGCCAAAAATAGAGGACGTATGCGCTATAACAACAGCTAAAGCTAATAATGTTCGTAGCAATCCTAGCCCAAATACGTTTTTCTGCATCAATGTCCTCCCGAATTTAGTCTCTAAAACGATATAACTAGCGTACACTTTAATAGAATTAATCTCTGAATGGTGCAAGTATAATCACGCTTATTTAGATCGCGGCAATTCGTACAGTTTTTCTAACCATGAATCAACTTTAGGGACAATAGCAACCCAATCATGTCGGTCGGCGGCAAATTTCCGACCGGTTTGAGCCAGACTTTGAGCATAGTCTTTATTGTTCAAACACGTGATTACTGCTTGAGCAAATTGTTGGGGATCATCTCTAATCAATAGATGTTCCCCATCCTTCATAGCTAAGCCTTCAGCACCAATAGATGTGGTAACGATAACCTTTTCGCTTGCTAATGCCTCTAGGATTTTCAATTTGGTACCGCTTCCGGTCAACAAAGGTACACACACTACATCGGCCATATTCCAGTATTCACGCACATCTAGTACTTCCCCAGTTACTACTATTGTTTTACCATTATGGAGTCGCTTCAAATCATCCCCTACATTTGCCCCAACTATCCAAAAACAGCTGTCTGGGATATTCTCTAGAACACGCGGAAATATTTGATTAATGAAATACTCAACGGCTTGTTTGTTGGGGGGATATCCCATATTCCCCACATAGACAAGATTATGTCCTCTTCCAGGGATGTCATTAGAAACAAAACTACTGATATACTCGGTATCTACTCCATTTTCAATGCATAATACTCTTTCCTGAGCAACCTGATAATCACGAATGAATAGTTCTCTATCCAGCTCAGAAACCGCAATAATACCATCCACTTGCTTCACTACATCGTACTCATATTTACATGCCTTGTGAGTCTCAATTTTGAACAGAAGTTTTTCTAAAAATGTTTTCTTTGTCTTTGCTAGCTGATGATAGCGCACTTTTTCCACATCATAGGTCGCAAAAATACGTTTACAGCGATGTGGAATTTCTAAACCACTGACAAATACAGGATTAACTTGAGGAGTTACTATAATAAAGTCGTAATCTTCTTCATACAGTCTTTTCTGTAAAATATTTTTAGTATAGGTGTAAAAAACAGTCTGAAAGCCATGGATTTCAGGAGGATACTTAGCCAATATGTTCTTTATAAATTTCGACTGGAACTGTTCTAATTTTGTAAAACACGCATTATAAATCAACTCTGGGTATTGTTCAGCATTTTTCTGCGGATAATAAAACTGCCTACATTGTGAGACAACGAGATTATCCTCTATATTAACAGGCGGATACAAACAATAAAAGTCAACATTATGCTTCCCCGTGATATGTTTCAGAATATTCCAATCTCGTATCTCCCCTCCACTCTTGCCGGGAAATCCCGGCAGAGTTAATGACACGATGGCTATCTTGAATCTTCTAGTCATATTTTCTCATATGCTCCTTAACCAGGTTCTTATAGTGGAGTTCAGGATTCCCTCTTCCGGAGATTATTTGCAATAAAACCCAAGATTCCCTACCAATAAAGCGTACATATGCAAAAAAATCGACCTTTCCTCCTGTATTCATATAGTACGATCGCAGTCTTGCAGTATGGGCTTTAAAGAAGCTATAGGCTGTTTCGATGAAACGTCCTCTTGACTGATTTCCCCAATGTGGGCGCGAATAATTATACAACTCAGGGTAAAATGATTCGAAGCCCGAGGTCTTTGAACTACTATGAATTCTATAAAAAGCCTGTATTCTGTCGATTAATCGAAACTCAATCTGATTTTTCATTAGATTTAAGAAATATGCATAATCAAAAATAAATTTATACTGCTCATCTAACAATCCAAATTGGTCGAGGATTGTTTTTCGCATAAATACGGTTGGTTGGGGGATTTGATATACCGTGCACCAGTATTTTATATTCTGCTGAAATGTTCGCTGTTCTCCCAGGTATACTTTTGTTGTTTGATACCCATGATCCGCAGATAAGGGTTGATCGTTTTCATCTATATATATGGCATGACCATAGACGACTTGAGTATCTGAAT
>JAQSXG010000448.1 GCA_029256785.1 Neobacillus sp. | reverse complement strand
GGTATACAGAGAAGCTTTTGTTCGATCTTCAATTGAAGGGCCTTACACCGATTATCGTCCATCCAGAGAGAAACTCGGAATTAATTGAACGCCCAGAAAAGTTGTACCAATTGGTCGAAAAGGGTGCGTTAACACAGGTAACGGCCTCGAGTCTATGTGGGTATTTTGGGAAAAAGATCAAAACCTTTTCCGAACAGTTAATTGAAGCAAACTTAACCCATTTTATTGCTTCTGATGCTCATAATGTGACAAGTCGTGGGTTTAAGATGAGAGAAGCGTTTGGGATTATTGAAGAAAAGTATGGGAACGATCTTGTCTATCTATTTGAGGAAAATGCTGAGTTGCTTGTTGAAGGTAAGAATGTTATGAAAGAAGTTCCCGAGCAGGTTAAGAAGAAAAAGAGATTTATATTCTTTTAACTTACAAAGTCGATAGAAATATCTCGAAAGTAAAATATATCATTTTCAGGTATAACCTGACCGGCGAGGTTCCCTGTCCGTTATCCATGGGGGCACTCGATTGTGCTGTGGGATAGAAGAACAATCTTTAATCCTTAGACGCCTGTCGTCAAAAGTATGGTGTGAGGACGGGTTAGATGCCCGAATTTTTAAAAGTAATACAATAAATATCTAATGAAAGATTAAGTGGTATAAGCACTTGCAATTCCATTAGGTATTTATTTTTTTGACAAAATATTTAGATAAACGAAAGAAGTAAATAGAGGGGGAACAAAATTGAAGAGAGTTAGAAAAGCGATTATACCAGCAGCTGGGTTGGGAACAAGGTTTCTACCTGCAACAAAAGCGATGCCAAAAGAAATGCTTCCAATCGTTGATAAGCCTACTATTCAATACATAGTAGAAGAAGCGGTAGCAGCAGGGATTGAGGATATTATCATTGTAACTGGTAAAGGAAAACGATCGATTGAAGACCATTTTGACAAGGCACTAGAACTCGAACAGAACTTAATAGAAAAAGAAAAGTTCGAATTACTTGAACGAGTGAACTATGCTACGAATCTAGCAGAAATCCATTACATCCGTCAAAAGGAACCAAAAGGACTTGGACATGCAGTATGGTCTGCACGAAACTTTATTGGTAATGAACCGTTTGCCGTTCTCTTAGGTGATGACATCGTTCAAAGTGATACACCTTGCTTGAAACAGTTGATGAATCAATATGATGAAACTTTCTCATCTGTTATTGGTGTTCAGCATGTACCGGATTCAGAAACAAACCGCTACGGAATTATTGATCCTTCCTCACAGGATGGAAGATTATATCAGGTTAATAACTTTGTAGAAAAACCAAAGCTCGGTACGGCTCCTTCTAATTTAGCGATTATGGGGCGTTATATCTTAACACCTGAAATATTTATGTTCCTTGACCGTCAAGAAAAAGGTGCAGGTGGTGAAATACAATTAACAGACGCCATCCAACGATTAAATGAAATCCAACGAGTGTTTGCGTATGATTTTGAAGGTAAACGGTATGATGTTGGTGAAAAACTTGGATTTGTAAAAACAACGATTGAATTTGCACTACAGCATGAAGACCTCCATGATGACATGCTAGATTACTTGAAAAGTCTAGTTCTTTCATTAGATAAAGAAAAAGTGATGTTATAGAGAGAAGGAAGGGTTTAGATTGTCTGAGCTAGCAAATCAAGAGGGTGCGTATGTAGAAAAACAAAGTAAAGCTGTAGATGTTAACGTTGGAATTACGTATTTGTTAACGAAACGAATAATCGATATTCTTGGCTCTTCCATTGGAATTATTCTCTTAAGTTTTCTATTTGTTATTATTGCCATACTAATTAAAATGGAAGACCCAAAAGGAACGATTTTCTTTTCTCAAAAACGAGTGGGACGAAACGGAAAAGAATTTAAAATGTTTAAATTCCGTTCGATGGTATTCAATGCAGAGGAAAAATTACAAGAGTTATTAAAGCATAATGAAATATCTGGTGCGATGTTTAAGATGAAAGACGATCCTCGAATAACAAAAGTAGGGAAGTTCATTCGAAAGACAAGTATTGATGAACTACCACAGCTTTTTAATGTATTAAAAGGAGAAATGAGCTTGGTGGGTCCACGCCCGCCCTTACCAAGAGAAGTTGCTCTTTACTCTAATTATGATAAGCAACGTTTAATGGTAACACCAGGTTGTACGGGCTTATGGCAAGTGAGTGGACGTAATAGTCTTGGATTTGAGAAAATGGTAGATCTCGACATTGACTATATCCGCAACCGTACAATTCTATTTGATATAAAAATCATTTTAAAAACGGTCCTAGTTTTATTCGGATCGAAAGATGCATTCTAGAAAAGAGGTACAATAATGATGAAAAATGACTCAAAAATATATGTAGCTGGTCACCGCGGTCTTGTTGGTTCCGCAATTGTGAGGAAACTCGAAGAAAAAGGATATACTAATTTAGTATATCGTACCAGTAAAGAACTAGACCTTAGAGATAAAAACGCAGTTGATAGTTTTTTTGCTGAAGAAAAGCCAGAATTTGTTTATCTTGCTGCTGCTAAAGTTGGGGGAATCGTTGCAAATAATGAGTATCCAGCAGACTTTATCCGTGACAACCTATTAATTCAAACTAATATTATTGATGCTTCCTATCGAAATGATGTTGAAAAACTATTATTCCTTGGTAGTACGTGTATTTATCCTAAAATGGCTCCACAGCCATTAAAAGAAGAATACTTATTAACTGGTTTACTTGAACCAACAAATGAACCGTATGCCATTGCGAAAAGTGCCGGTAGTAAAATGTGCGAATCATATAACCGTCAATATGGGACACAATATATTTCGGTTATGCCAACAAACTTATATGGGGAAAATGATAACTTTGACTTGCATTCATCGCATGTGTTACCAGCACTCATTCGTAAGTTTCACGAAGCAAAAGAAACCAACTCACCATTTGTTGAAGTGTGGGGAACAGGTACACCAAGACGTGAATTTTTATATGCAGATGATCTTGCAGATGCGAGTATCTATCTTATGAACAACTATTCTGGTAATGAAATCGTCAATATTGGTGTTGGTAATGATCTTCCAATAAAAGAATTAGCAGAAAAAATCAAAGAGGTAGTTGGATTCACTGGCAATATTCAGTTTGATACTACCAAACCCGACGGTACACCAAGAAAGTTGGTCGATGTTACGAAACTTAATTCATTAGGTTGGAAAGCTACCACTTCATTAGAAGAAGGATTACAAAAGGCCTACCAATGGTTCTTAGATAATCAATTAACAAAAGTAAACTAATATATTTTGGAGGTCAACATGAAAAAGGCATTAATTACAGGGGTAACTGGTCAAGATGGTTCCTATTTAGCAGAGCTACTACTAGAAAAGGGTTATGAGGTACACGGTATGATTCGTCGTAGCTCTTCCTATAATCAAGAACGCTTAGAAGATCTTCTTACAGAAGAGGAAGCTAATGCATTAATTAATCATACAAACTTCCATCTCCATTATGGGGATGTTACGGATGCATTAAACGTAACTCGTATTATTGGTGAAATTAAACCTGACGAAATTTATAATCTGGCTGCACAATCACATGTAAGAGTTTCTTTTGATATGCCAGGATACACATTAGATGTAGATGCAAAAGGCACACTGAACATTCTAGAAGCAGTTCGCATTTTGGGGTTAACAGAAAAGACCCGTGTCTATCAAGCATCGACTTCTGAGTTGTTTGGGAAGGTACAAGAAGTTCCGCAAAAAGAAACAACACCATTCTATCCACGCTCTCCATATGGAGTTGCTAAGATTTATGGTTTTTGGATTACTAAGAACTATCGTGAGTCTTATAATATGTTTGCAGTTAACGGGATCTTATTCAATCATGAATCAGAGCGTCGTGGTGAAACATTTGTAACTCGGAAAATTACACTTGCAGCTGCACGTATTGCCCAAGGTAAACAAAAGAAGTTAATGTTAGGAAACTTAGAATCATTACGTGATTGGGGTTATGCAAAGGATTATGTTGAATGTATGTGGTTAATTTTACAACATAATAAACCAGAGGACTTTGTTATTGCTACTGGTGAAATGCATACAGTTCGTGAGTTTGTAGATCTTGCATTCAAACATGTTGGCGTTGAGATTGAGTGGAATGGCCAAGGAGTAGAAGAGAAAGGTGTTAACAAAGCAACTGGTGAAGTAATTGTAGAGGTTGATCCTAAATTCCTCCGACCTGCTGAGGTGGAGCAATTATTGGGAGACCCAACAAAGTCCAAGACATTATTAGGATGGAATCCAACAAAAACATCATTTGAAGAATTAGTTCGAATTATGGTTAAAGCTGATATGGTTAAAGTAGAAAACGAAGATAAAGTTAAGAAGATGTTTGAC
>JAQSXG010000447.1 GCA_029256785.1 Neobacillus sp. | reverse complement strand
GGTTTAAAATTTCAGGTGAACCAGTAATTGAAGATCAATCACCTATAATAGTTATTAATGAAATTCCAGATGCTATTTATATAAAATCAGAGGATACACTGTATTTTAAAAATATCTCTGCAATAACATCAATCTTTAAAGGGATAATAGAACTATATAAAGAAGCAACACAACAAGAAACTGAAGATTTCTTAAAAAGTGACTTTCTTAAACTTGAAGAAAACTATGATGCATTAAAAGTAAAAACAGCAAACAGAAAAAGAATAGCACTCGCTATGGAAACACTTAAGGAATTTACTCCGAGGCAGAAAAGTACAATCTATTCATACATAAAAGAATATTGTAGTGAGAAACTCTCTTTTGATGAAGATGACTCAAAATTTAAAATAAAGAACGAAGATGAACTAAAACATTTACTGTGGGGGATTGAACAACGGTATTATACTACACCGGTTGGAAAAGAGAAAAGGGTAGCAAACTCTGTGTCTAAAGTGTAAAGGGATGTATAATTACTTCAGCTGATATAATCAAGGTTTTAGACCAGTTATATGAACAGGCAATTTAAACATAACGCTCTATTCTTGGGTAGATTAGCTTACTTAAAGGATAACTTATAAAATAGATGAAAGGTATCATCTGCTTATACTCCTTTTCCTACTTATTCTTTGTATAAATCAATATCATTACTTGGATTTATTCTGTAAGAACTTTGAAGATAGCAAATCTATGATTAAAGAAGATGATTATAGAAAATATAGACGAGAGTTAAAAAATCTCTCGTTTGTTTTTTGCCTCTTAAATAACTTCGGTGAACCTTACCATAAATAGAGGCAGTTTTTTCTTAAGTTATACAAGCTAAGCTAATTCATGTATAGCAATAAAAGGACAAAGGAAGATATGAAAACTTCTTATGTCTTTTATAAAAATACAATTTTTAGAGTTAAAATAGATATTTTTATCATAAATGGATCATCCTAATTATTTGGAAAGAGTAAATCTCTTCTATTACGATATAATTTTTTAATAGAAAAAATATTATAATAGTAGCTTTTCATTTAAGTTAATATTAATTTTACAAGACATTCAAACAAGATTTTCTATTCTTTTACTTACTAGGTGGTTGGGATATGTATTCTATGTTTTCACAAATAGTAGAAGTTGATGATAATGTAACTGGCCATTTATGGTCAGTTGGTGATACCAGTGAGTTAGCCCAGATTATTGCGTTAATAGCTCTTGGTCAAGCCGAGCATGCAGCTGAAATTATTCACGAACTTGCTCCAGTTATTCCTGTACGTTCGATATCAGAGTTCTACAATGAAGCGCGGGAACAATTAGAGATTCGAGGTACAACAGATAATAAAAAAGAGGTTTCCCGCTATCACCGAGATGGTTTTCTCTTCGAATGCATATCATGGATAGTGTCGCAACAAGTAGCGGACGAAAATACATATCTGAAAGATCCCCATATTAGTTCGACTACTCAAGGTCTTGATGGCTTGATCATTCAAATGGATCCCATAGAAAAGGTAGTCCTACATACCACGATTTGTGAGGATAAATGCACAGAAAACCCAAGAGATAAGTTTAGGGATCAAGTTATGAAGGCATTTACCGAACATCACCAAAATAAACGTGGCCGTGATTTGCTGGCAAATGCAGTTATTCTTATTAAACAGAGTGGTTTAAAGGGTACGGCTGCAAATTTAGCTGCAGAAAAAGTTCATGATAAGACATATAGAACCTACAGGGCAGCTTTGACAGTCAACTCGGATATCTGCAGTGCTGAGGAACGCCAAAAATTGTTCAAAGGTTACGATGGGTTGACAGATATTTTAAAGCCTCAGCGAATTGGAGCAACATTTATCGTAGCAGGTAATCTACGTGATTGGTTTCAAGAGTTAGCAGAACATGTGATACATGCTCTGAATGAATTTGAGGAAAGGGAGACCGCCCATGTTTGACGAACGGACTTCTATAATACTTAGAGAGGCACCAAGTCTCCCCACCTTGAATTCTCACAATCTCCCTCAAATATTAACCCGACATTATGCAGAGCTTGTTTCTGCTCGTTTAAAGAGTGCGGACGGTACTATGGATAGAGTCTTAGATAATCAGTGGCCGCTTGCACGTATAGCGGATGTATATGAAACTATTGCGTCCATTGAAGAGGATCCGATCCTCCGGCGAGCTGCTTCCTTTGTTGCTGGAACTGCTAGGCTTATAATTTCAAGAGGCCAAACACATGCATCAGATGAAAATCGGCTTTCCCCAATTGACAGGGATAGTGTAGATTCCTCTATAGCAGCGGCTATTTTGTTTCTAGCAGCCGAACAATATGCGGATGCATTTGAAGCGGTTAACTTGACACCAGAACCGAGTGGACCTCACGAGGTATTGATTCTTGGCTTACATATAAATGATCTCGTCACCGGCAGACTCAATAAAATCCTAAAACGGGCGACAAAGTGGCGAGATGATAATCATGAGGATGGAACCCTCCAAGATCGCGCTCTACGCTCCTTAGCTGATGCACTCGCAGAGGGGATTGAGCTCCTTGCTTCAAATATAATGTCTGTTCCAGTTCCTGACACAGTATCTGGAAAATACTCAAACGCGCAAGAAGCTTTTTCTCATGTAATCGACCTGTCTTACAAAAAAGCTAAAAATCTAGGTTTTCCTTTGAGCACGGTATACGCCGGACCTGCGCACTTGGCTTCGTTGTTATTATCTGCAGCTAATGCCATTGAACAAGCTGCGCTGACGAAACTCCCTCCACCTGATGGAGCAAATGAGGAATTTTGGAAAAGGTGGTTACATTTCCGGGCGAATGATATGCCCTTCCTTTGGCAAAACCACCGAGAGGCCATCGAAAATCAATTTTATCAGACAGGTCAATCATCAGTTTTGGTTCTTCCAACTGGGGCAGGTAAAACAACCGTCAGCGTATTGAAAATCGCCGGCAACCTTTCGCGAGGTAAAAAGGTTGTATTTCTAGTGCCAACTCATGCTCTTGTTGAGCAACTTACTGAAGATTTGCAGGCTATTTTTCCGGAGGAGCAATTTGGACTGGGTGTATCAAGTGACTTCGATTCTCTTTTTATTGATGGAACTCAACTTCAGGATATTGAAGTCATGACCCCTGAGCGATGCCTTGCAATGCTTTCGTTTACTCCAAAATCTTTTGAAAATGTCGGATTGTTGGTTTTTGATGAATGCCACATCCTTAGCCCGCAGTCGGGGAAAATCAGACGATCGTTGGATGGAATGTTATGTCTGTTGGCTTTTTATGCAGCTGCTCCCGAGGCAGATCTGTTGTTTTTATCGGCCATGCTAAAGAATGGAAAACAGTTTGCGGATTGGATCGCCGATTTAACTGGTCGCCCATGTCAAGCTGTTGATCTCCTTTGGAAGCCTAGCCGCCAGGCACGGGGTGTAGTTGTCTATCACCAAGAGGAAATCAGGGGGGCTAAAGAACGAGCCTATGAGGAGCAACATATTCTTAATAAATTGCAAGGCAGAACTGCAACTGGTCTGCGGGTATCGGCAAAGCGAGAACTAAAAGTAATTCCTCACGTGGTTTGGGGATTGGAGCATAATTGGCTGCCTACTAGTTCGTTTGCATTTACCCAAATTATGGATGAACCTGTTCAGCTTACTGGTAAGTTGAGGAGATATGGGATTACTGTAAGTCCTAATGTCAATAAGGTTGCAGCTAATATTGCGATACGTGCGAATATCGCGGGTCTTAAAACCATCATCTTCGTAAATACAAAGGACGATGCAGTAAGTACATCACGAATTATAGCAGGTAATTTAGGGGGAACGGTAGAACTAAATAAATTCGAAAGTGAAGTTTGGGAAAGTCTAAAGCTTGAACTGGGCCATTCGAAACACTCGATTTTTGGTGGTTCAAGTTTTATTGCCGTTCCGCATAATGCTTCGATGCTTAGATTGGAACGGATGTTGTCCGAGAGACTTTTCCGCAGAAAAAACGGTGCTAAAGTAATTGTAGCCACACCAACACTTGCACAGGGATTAAATCTTCCAGCCCATCTCGCTGTACTTGCAGGCGATAAACGTATGGGAGAGGGGCAGCAACGCGAAGACTTGGAGGCTCATGAGATTTTAAATGCAGCTGCCAGAGCTGGGCGAGCAGGTCATCTAGCTAATGGAGTTGTTATTCTAATTCCAGAGCCCATTGTCACATTCACAACACCAGATGCTCCTCCGTCTAATGAATTGAAGAAAAAGTTATTGTCAGTTCTACCTGAAGACGATCGATGTGTGACTATAAGTGACCCGTTAGAAGTCGTTCTTGATAGAATTTTGGAGGGCAGACTTGAAG
>JAQSXG010000446.1 GCA_029256785.1 Neobacillus sp. | reverse complement strand
GACCGTGGATATCAATCTGTAAACTATAAATATTATGCTTTAGTAAAGACAAGAGATAAAACGGAAGCACCAATCAAAACGAAATTTCAATTTACTACTATTACTGAAAATGAGGTACCGGTGCTAGCCACTGAAGTCGTTAGTGAAAGTCTACAAGTCAAAGTAGAAGATTCTACAAAGGATGATGATTTGCTCGATATTTTATCAGGACTGATCACAAACGTTCAAAAACTACCCGAGATAAATTTGAATGAGTTATTAAGGAGTTTATACCATCTAACAAATATGGCCTTACAGAACCAGGACGCAACCCGACAGATTGAATCCATGAAATCTGAAATCAACCATGAAAAGGACGCGCTCCAAGCCAAGCTACTAAATAAAGAAAAGCAATTAAATCAAGAGAAAAAACGTAACGACGAATTACAAAAAGAAATTGCCAAGCTTGCAAAAGAAATTTCATCATACAACCAACTAGGTGACGCAGCAAAAATTCAAAACCTGAAATCACACACCCAACGCCTAAACTACCTAATAGACAACTTTGGATTAGTCCTTCAAGTAAGTAGTTAAATAAAAATAGAAGTTAATGCATTGTAAAGGATATTATTTTGTTGATTGGCACGGAAGGCACGAGACTTCTGCGGGAGTACGGGGCTGGGGAGACCCCACAGGCGCTTCAGCGCTGAGGAGGCTCCCCGGCACGCCCGCGGAAAGCGAAGTGCCTGTAGTGCCAATCAACTACCAAATCTGCATTTTTATATAAAAAACTTTATTAACCCCCTTAACTTTTTTGAGATTTCTCCGATAACAGATAATAAGATGCAAATGGATATAAAAAGGAGTAATCAAACATGACGATAAGAAATCCCTATCAAGCCTATCAAAAACAAGCGGTCACTACTTCTAAACCGGAAGAATTAACCTTCATGTTATATCAAGGAATCGTTAAATTCATTCGTTTGTCCAAAATCGCACTTGAAAATAAAAATATGGAAGAAGCTAACCGTAACAACCTAAGAGCACAGGACATTCTTAGCGAGTTAATGGTAACACTTAAACAAGGATACGAAGTTTCTGAATCCTTACTTTCAGTATATGATTTCATGAAATTCCGTTTAATTGAAGCCAACATTCAAAAGAATCTGGACATATTAGAAGAAGTAGAAGGCTATGCAGTTGAACTAACAGAAACATGGTCGGCTGCGATGAAAATAAATAAAACGAAGGTGTAAGATTTGCCATATATAAAGGAATTAATCAAAAGCATTTATGAAATCACTTTAGATGTGGAATCTGCTATAAAAGAAGATAATTACGAAGTGGTTGAAAACCTACTAAGTGAACGGAACACTTTGATGAATAAGGTTGATGCGTTCAAGGTTGATCACCCAACCTACGAATATAGCGTAAATGAAAAGCAAATGCTTGAAGATACCTTGAGTCTTGATAAGAAATTCACTGCCTTTTTAAAGGAAAATATTTCAGAAACTCAAACAAACCTCATTCAAATGAAGAAGGAAAAACAAGTTGCTAAAAAGTACCATCCATACAGTAAACAAACAAATGGAGTTTTTGTGGATGAAAAGAAGTAGTCTAATCAGAATAATGCGTGAGTCCGTATTGTACAATACGTGACCGCGCATTTTTTTGCGTGAATCCGCATTATATTTCCATTTAAATATAGCAGAATATCATATACAATAATCCTATGAGTTTTTCAATTAATATGCTTTTTCAGATTGAAACCGTCAACACATGTTTAACGTACATTCAAAATTGAGCAAGAAAAGAGATAATAAACCTCTATCAACAGCTAGTGAGAGGAAGATCCCATGAAACCGAACTACTTTGTTACAGATGGACTGACAAACGGAAAACTACATTTTTTTATGGATTATAAAAATAGGGAACCATTTTTCAAGCAACCTATCAAAATTACGCTGGGTACTCCGTTAAACGATACGTATCATATGGTGAAAAATGTCGTTTATCATGGCAAACAAATTCTAGCTTTAAAACATGATCAAACTCCTGATACAATCGTGCTAGTGGAAGCAAAAATCATCGATGGACAGCTCATACATATCGCGAAGCTTCCTGTGGATTTATTAGTAGATATTAGTAGAATAGTAGAAACAACACTCTAATAAAAGTGAACGAGCGAACAAAAAACATAAATACTGTAAAGATGAGTGATAAGACGAAGGAAGAAAGGATGGTTTCCATTGATCAATGGCGATAATTGGTTTACTAAAAACATACCTGTGAATACCGTATCAACGAATGAGAAATTAAGAGCTAATAACACTCCTACGCCAGGAAATATCAATAACCTTTTTGCTACTGTGCTTAATCAATTAATGGTGCAACAGGATCTCCAATCGTCAACAGCATCAAAGGTTACTTCTTTTGTACCTCCGATGTTCTCAGGGACGGATTACCCTATGAGTAATACCAACCTCACACCAAGGACAAATGAATCATTACGATACCGTGCGTTATCTTCTGAAAGTTTAGATCAAGTGTTGGGTGGAAAGTTAACAGGGATGGGTGAGGTATTTATTCAAGCAGGAAAAAAATATAATATCGACCCTGCATTGCTGACAGCTATAGCTCAACATGAAACAGGGAATGGGAAATCCAAGGCAGCGATTGAAAAAAATAACATTGCTGGAATGATGGGTAAAAATGGTTTGAGATCCTATGGTACTGTTGAAGAAAGTATCATGGATATGGCACGCAACTTAAGTCAGAACTACCTAGGTCAAGGACTTGATACGATTTCAAAGATTGGTGCTAAATATGCTCCCATTGGTGCTGGAAATGATCCCACTGGCCTAAACAATTATTGGGTAAGAGGGGTAACCAAATATACAAATCTGCTTAAAGTCTAACGGTAAGGCTTCATAAAGAAAAATGAAGCTATTATTTTTATACCAATTTTGTCGAAATTTGGAAGTTGAATAGAATCCTATAGTACCATTTTCGACAAAATGCTACTAATTAACTATGATTAATCTTAAATAGTTGTAGATTAATCCCCCTTTTTTATTGTATATTGATATAGACTTTGTTTGATAAGAATCAAAAAAGTTCAAATAATTATATTTAAATTAGAAGGGTGGGGAACCACTTGAATCACATTGGCATCCTCCAATCGGCATTAGACGCTTCAAGTCTGCGCCAACAGGCAATTTCTAATAATATATCGAATGCCGAAACCCCTGGATATAAGGCGAAAAAAGTTGTTTTTGAGGATATATTAAAAAAACACTTATCCAATCAAACAGAATTTGCTGGGAATCGTACAGACGCACGTCATGTAATGATAGGAAAGATGGTTCAGATTCCTACAGCAACAACAGTAGAAAATACAGAAACAATCATGCAAAACAGTGGAAATAATGTCGATATCGACCAAGAAATGACGGCCATGGGTAAAAACTCTTTGTGGTATTACACACTTACACAGCAGCTAAACAGTGAATTTCAACACTTGTCTATTGCGATTAAAGGAAGGGTGTAAGGACGATGTTTAATAATTTGAATATAAGTTCATCAGCTTTAACAGCCCAGCGCTTACGGATGGATGTAATTTCTTCTAATATTGCTAACGCCTCATCAACAAGAGGATCATATATTAATGGCGAATGGCAGCCCTATCAACGCAAAATGGTCGTAATGGAACCAAGAGAGAAATCCTTTAATCAGGTTTTGCAGGGTAAATTGGAAAAACAATCGCAGTCAAATCTCCAAGGTGTACGAGTAACTGGAATAGTGAATGATCAAACACCTTTTAAAACTGTTTATGATCCGTCTCATCCTGATGCCAATGTTGATGGCTATGTGAATTTGCCGAATGTTGACTTATCGAAGGAAATGGTTGATTTGCTTGCATCATCAAGGGCTTATGAAGCCAATGTTACTGCCTTTAATACTGGAAAATCAATGATGTTAAAAGCATTAGAAATTGGACGTTAGGAGGGACTATAAATGGAAGTTACAGGTTTAAGTAGTCCGAATGGTCTAGTCAAAATTAGTCAAAATCCTTTTCAAAAGGTCAATCTCAATATAGAAAAATCTTCATTTTCCAATGTCCTTCAGGGCTATCTGGAAAATGTAAATACAACAGTTAAGCAGGCTGAAGACCTAACGGTTAAAGCGGCAACAGGTCAAATAGAGAACATTCATGATGTAACCATTGCATCACAACAAGCGAAATTAGCGTTAGAACTTACGGTCACTGTTAGGGATAAAGCAGTGGAAGCATATCAAGAAATAATGAGAATGCAATTTTAGATTTTGGAAGCTGGGCAGGGTGAGAAATGAAGCGATCATGGACAGATCAACTCAAACATACAGGAGAGCTCTTTAGTAA
>JAQSXG010000445.1 GCA_029256785.1 Neobacillus sp. | reverse complement strand
ATGCTACAGCTATTTGCAGATAGCGATAAATATTTAACAGCGAAGGATGTTTTGGATGAATTAAAAGAGGATTATCCAGGGTTAAGCTTTGATACGATTTATCGAAATCTTTCTCTCTTTGTTAGTATGGGAATTCTAGAAATGACGGAACTGTCTGGTGAAAAGCACTTTCGTTTTAGCTGTTCTCGTCATCATCATCATCACCATTTTATCTGTTTAGACTGTGGAAAGACAAAGGAAATTGAAACCTGTCCAATGAACAGTTTGAGTGAAGACTTAAAAGGTTATGATGTGTCCGGCCATAAGTTTGAAATTTATGGACGCTGTCCTGAATGCCATTAAAAAAGAAACAGCTTTTTCTAAGCTGTTTCTTTTTTAATCTAATAACCAGTTTTCTACCCACTTGTTTGCCTCAAACCAGTTATTTACGCGAATAACCCCTTTAGGTATTGGTTCTTGATTGTAGGGTGTATTGAATAAAAGTACGGGTATGTTACATTCTTCATTGATCATCACCGCATTATCATGCTTATCCTCCAGAAAAATATCTACATCATGCTTTTGTGCTGTTGCAACCTTATCATGTGATCCAATTAATTCAATGTGGTGATAGGTTATTCCCCTATTACTAAACCATTTTTTTGTATTTTCAAGTAAATGCTCCCCTCTGGCACTAATAAAAAATAATTCATGCTTTTTCTTCCAAGAGTTAAGAACTATTTCTGCTCCCCTTGCAAGGGGAGACCCCTCATAAATAATTGGCTCATTTTCCGTAAACCAGTTTGCGAACTGATCTTCCGGAACATTTACAACCTTTGTTAAATCATAATGTTTAACGTCCTCTAGGGTTATATTCAAACCAAACCCTTTATTTATATATGGCAATAGTGCTGCGGGACAGGTTACAGTCCCGTCTATATCAATTCCAAATCTTTTTCCCATAAGTGTATTCACCTTCAAATTGACTGTATTTATTTATTATTATATTTTACCAAAGACCTGTAGCTCACTAAAGGAAAATGTTAAAGAGCACATTTTTGAAATGATTTCCTAATTGAGACAAACATTAACATACTAAAAAAGAGAAACAGGCTAACAATAATAAATGCTCCTATTACCGAAAGAGAGGGATCAGGATGGTAGACCTAAAAAAGAAAGACACTAAAGTCAACTCAAATGGTCAAGATTTTTATAGAAAAGACATTACAAATGATCCAGAGTATAGAGAAGAAACTGCAGCAGAAATCGCAGCTCCTGTACCTGTTATCCGCAATAGAGATAATGGGAACAGTTCTAGCGGAACGAAAACTAACGCTGGGACTGGGATGGGTTATGCTGCTATAGCATTATCGATTTTATCTCTGTTTGTAATGCCAATACTATTTGGGGCAGTAGGTATTGTGTTAGGTTTTATGGCTAGGCGCAGAGGAGCCGAAGGGCTTGGAGCTTGGGCAATAGGAATTGGTGCAATATCACTTGTCATTGGTATCTTCATTTTACCGTTCTTTTAACAAGAGACAGTATAGGGGCATAAAAGAAAGAAACCCGGTATGTGATTACCGGGTTTCTTTCTCATTATTATTTACTCATTGCAGCATCTTCAGCTGCTTTTTTTTCAAAGTATTCTTTAGCTATTTGGTCGATTTCTTTTTTCAATTCATCCACCAATTCATTTTCTGGAACTTTCCGGACAATCTCACCTTTACGGAAGAGCAATCCTTCACCACGAGCACCTGCTATACCAATATCGGCTTCTCGAGCCTCTCCAGGACCGTTAACGGCACAGCCTAAAACGGCTACTTTTATTGGCGCTTTAATTGTTGAGATGTATTCTTCCACCTCATTTGCAATACTAATTAGGTCTATTTCTATTCTTCCGCAAGTTGGGCACGAAATTAGTGTAGCTGCATTGGAAGAAAGGCCAAAAATCTTCAATAGCTCTCTAGCTACTTTAACTTCTTCAACAGGATCAGCACTTAAGGAAATTCTTAATGTATTTCCGATACCTTTACTGATTAGAGCACCTAAACCAGCAGAACTTTTTACCGTACCAGAAAATAATGTACCTGATTCTGTGATCCCAAGATGTAATGGATAATCAAATGCTTTTGAGGCCTTTTCATATGCTTCAATAGCAAGAGGTACATCTGAGGCCTTCATGGACACAATAATATCGTGGAAATCCAAATCCTCAAGGATTTTAATATGATGGAGTGCACTTTCTACCATACCATCAGCAGTTGGATATCCATATTTTTCGATAATTCTTTTTTCAAGGGATCCTGCATTTACACCAATCCGAATCGGGATTCCCTTTGCCTTCGCTGCTTTAACCACTGCTTCTACTTTTTCCCGTTTACCGATATTACCTGGATTGATTCGAATTTTATCGGCGCCACCTTCAATTGCTTTAAGAGCCAATTTATAATCAAAGTGGATATCAACGACAAGTGGGATGTTAATCCTTTTCTTGATTTCGGGAATAGCATTTGCAGCCCGTTCGTCCGGACATGCGACACGCACAATTTGGCAGCCAGCTTCCTCTAAGCGTTTAATCTCAGCTACTGTTGCTTCAACATCATGCGTTTTTGTTGTTGTCATGCTCTGTATAAATAATTCGTTACTCCCGCCAATTGTTAGGTTACCAACTCTTATTGGTCGAGTTTTTGTACGATGGATAATTTCACTCAAGGGAAATTCGCTCCTTCAATTTGGATTCGAATAATAGATGTTATTATAACAAGTTCCACTTTATTTTATCAGTCTTTGACTAATCTTGACAAGACCAACGAATTATTCCTCTATTTAGAGTAGTCGGGAAATTGGTAGGTAACACCTATTTGTATTTTTTCTGGTGCTTGGCCGGGATTTAGTTTCTTAAAGTCTAGAATTAATTCCTCAATTGAAATAGGAAGTGGTTTATTAAGTTGACTTTCTACAATGGATATGACTGTTTCACCGGGTTGGACTTCCTTTTCAAATGCTGGGATAGATGTTTTAGTACTTGCTGTTGTCGCAATAACTACCTCAGACTTTTGGGTGTAAGCATTTGGTAAGGTACCATCTGTTAAATCGATATAGATAACATATATGGTTAAAAGACCTAATAGGGCCATAAAAAATCTTTTCATGTGACAAGCCTCCAAATAGAATGTTTGTACATTCCTATGCTTGTCCACTAGTTATTAGAACAAAAAACGCACCCAAGTGGATGCGTTAAGGATTTACTGTTTTAGATTTTGGTTTTGGAATTTCGTTAATGGCTAAGTACAATACAATAATTGCAACAAACCAATTGATAAAGAAGCTATTTGGAACCGTTGTATTGATTGCAGCCATAATGGTAAAGAAAACGGTTGGTAAGGTTTCACTGTAAGCTGCCATTCTCCAAAGTTGACGGTATTTTAGGTTTCTGCCTGTAAGACTTTTCAAAAATAATCCGAAAAGAGCTAGAACAGATACTTCTATGAAGTTTGCTGCACTAGAAAAAAGGAAAATAAAGAAGGACATTACCGGGATAATAATTCCTTTAACCCCATCTAGAAGGTCAATAAATTCGCTTACTTCAGCTTCAGATATGTATATGCCTTCTAACATCGTGTACGGATATGTATCAATTCTACCACCAGCAGAAAGAACAAACTTATCAGTTAATAAGGCAAAGGCGTTTCCCTCTTCCCCGACTTTTTCTTCTGTTATGTTTCCTGTTGGGTCAAGAATAATGGAAAAATCCTCTTGGTCAATTATTACGGGAACATCAGTCTCTGCAGTTAATATCCCATTTTCAATTGAAAAAGAAGGTATTTCATTTTCAATTACATTTTTGGACGTTTCGATTCCAGTTGACAGGATCGTGCTTAAAAAAACAATAGAGGGAATAATTGAGATAAGGGAAAGGAAAAAAACATATAAAATTGTTTTTCCGATACCTTGATAGCGATACATTGCTATGTCTTTTGGAGAATGCGTACTTTTGTAAAATTGTTTGAAAATATTCATGATAACCACCTTTAAACATATTCATTATACTATTGTATCTTTTGCGAAAGTTATATACAAGAATGAAACTAATTTAACCAATATGCGTATTAATTAAGGAATATTCATAAGTGATCGTTAAGGAGGGGAATAATGGAAATAGTTTACTGGGGTACAATTAGTATCTTGTTTGTCGTTGCGTTTATTGGATTGATTTATCCAATTATACCAAGCGTATTATTTATTTTAGCGGGTTTTCTACTTTATGGTGTCTTTTTTACTTTTGAGCCGTTTGGTTGGTTCTTTTGGATTGTTCAAAGCTTATTTATTGTCTTATTGTTCGTAGCCGATTATATTGCCAATATGATTGGTGTTCAGAAATATGGTGGCTCGAGGGCTGGAATCTGGGGAAGTACAATTGGACTAAGA
>JAQSXG010000444.1 GCA_029256785.1 Neobacillus sp. | reverse complement strand
GGTATTTTCGGAGATCACTGAAAACTCTTTTCATTGGCGAAAAATAAGAACGCAAGATGGAACCACATGGAAAGTGCATGGAGAGTTATTTGCATCAAGAAGAAGGCGTATCCAAACAACATATGGCTGTTGCAATACTATCGAATAAACCCAGCAATAGGTGTCATATAGATTGTACCAAAGCCATCTAAGACTTTCTTTGCATAAAGAACAAGTACAGATACATTAATGTTAGGTATCCTGTACTTGTTTTATTTTGAAAAAGAGCTCTGTATGTCATAGTTACAAAAAGGTAACCAACTAATAAAAAAGTGCCTACTTTTTTTTGGACTGAAAGAAAGTTATGATAATAGTACGAGAAAATCTGTTTTAAACTGCATTTTGAATAGAAGTAATATGAGGTAAAGAATAGTATTGGAATCGAAAATATCTTTTACAGATTAAATAATGTTTTGATTGCAAAAAGATGCCTTAAGAAGGGAGGAAATATTGTGAATCGCAATATTGGGATACAGCTTATTGATTATTTCGCTAATAATATGGGAAATTACTTATCATCAGTACGAGAGCACATTGTAATCTCTTTGTTGGCTTTATTCATTGCGATTGTAATAGGGGTTCCTTGTGGATATCTTTCTATTAAACATAAAAAATATAATAAATGGATAGTAACTAGTTTTCAAGTCTTACGTATTATTCCAAGTCTAGCTGTCCTTATACTGCTAATGCCAATAATGGGTACCGGCATGAATCCAGCAATGACAGCATTAGTATTATTAGCAATTCCACCCATACTTATGAATACGGTTGCAGGATTAGAGGAAGTACCTGATTTTATGCAAGAAACTGCTTACGGAGTTGGAATGACAGACTGGCAAGTGTTATGGAAGGTAAAATTCCCTCTGGCTATGCCCTTGATTTTAACAGGAATTAAGACTGCTATGATTGAAATAATAGCAAGTGCTACTTTGGCATCCAAAATAGGGGCAGGTGGTTTAGGAGATATTATTTTTACAGGTTTAGGTCTAAATAGAACGGATTTGCTTTTAGTTGGAGGTATTACGGTTGCATTATTATCCATTTCAGCCGGACTATTACTAGAACTTTTAGATAGACGGTTACTCAAATATAAATATATAAGAAAGTAGGAATTAAAAATGAAAAAAACAGGGAATCGAATAATTGTAATGATCTTTATAATGATACTCGCCCTATCAATGACATCATGTGGGGGCAATAGCAATAAAAATAGGACGAAAAATAAAGATATAATCCGCATTGGAACCAAAGATTTTACTGAAAGTTTAATTGTTGGAGAATTGTATGCACTGGCATTAGAAGATGCCGGTTATAAAGTTGAAAGAGTTCCAAATATTGCAGGATCAGTAATTCACACATCAATTGTAAATAATGATATCGATCTATATCCGGAATACACTGGTACTGGGTTATTGGTGGTTCTTAAGGAGGAGCTACTAACAGACCCAGAAGAAGTGTATCAAAAAGTGAAAGAAGAATATGAGAAGCAATTTCAGCTTATATGGTTGCAATATTCTGAGGCTAATGATGGTGCGGGTCTTGTAATTCGTACAGAGGTTTCAAAAAATCTAGGAATTACTACAATTTCAGATTTACAAAAACATTCAAGTGAACTTAGATTTGCATCACAAGGTGAGGTTGATCTAAGAGAAGATGGAATTCCTGCTCTCGAAAAAGTTTACGGAAAGTTCAATTGGAAAACTTCTAAGGTTTACGACAATGGGTTAAAATATCAGGTTTTACAAAACAATGAGGCAGATGTAGCACCCGCTTATACTACAGAAGGACAATTAGTAAATACAGATGAATACACATTACTAGAAGACGATTTGCATGTATGGCCACCTTATAATTTGGCTCCAATTATTCGAGACAATGTGTTAGAAGCTCATCCGGATATAGCTGATATTATTAATAATATAAGTTCAAAATTAGATACACAGACTATTACAGCGCTAAATGCTAAAGTTGATGTAGATAAAGAGGAATATGAAAAAGTAGCAGAAGAATTCTATCGTTCGATGAAATAATTGATGAATAAGGAGAAACGCATGACTAATATAGCAATAGAATTTAATAATGTAAGCAAAAAATTTGATAATGCAATATATAATGCGGTAGATCATACAAGCCTTATCATTGAAGAAGGAGAATTTATTACGATATTAGGATCCTCAGGCTGTGGAAAAACAACATTACTCAAAATGATTAATCGTTTATGTATACCAAATGAAGGAACGGTGAAATTATTTAATGAGGATATTAGGGAAACAGATGTTGTGAAATTAAGAAGAAGCATAGGATATGTAATTCAGCAGGTGGGACTCTTCCCACATATGACAATAGCTGAGAACATTGCCGTAGTACCAAAACTATTAAAATGGAGCAATGTAAGGATTAATGAAAGAGTAGAGGAACTATTAACACTTCTGGGGTTGGAACCGAAAGAATTTCAGCATCGATTCCCGTCACAGCTATCTGGTGGACAGCAGCAAAGAATCGGACTTGCAAGGGCATTAGCTGTTGATCCTAAGGTAATGCTCTTAGATGAACCCTTTGGGGCTATTGATGCAATTAACCGAATGAATTTACAGGAGGAGCTTTTACGTATTCATTCGGGATTAAAAAAGACATTTGTATTTGTGACCCATGATATTAATGAAGCTTTTAAATTAGGAACCAGAGTGATAATCATGGACAAAGGGGAAATATGTCAATTTGACACGCCGAGAAATATAGTCAAAAACCCTGCTGATACTTTTGTATCATCATTAATTACATCATCACGAAATCAGGAACACTTTTGGGAGGAATTCGATTGATTGATTATGCTATAAACAACTGGGAAAAATTATATAAGGCGTTAATGGAGCATTTAGAATTAGTTGTGATTACACTAATAATTTCTCTTCTGATAGCATCAATATTCACTATTACTACTATGTATTCAAGAGTGCTTTCAAAAGTATTGATATATGTATTTTCCATAATATACTCCATACCAAGTCTGGCACTGTTTGCTATTTTGATTCCAGTGACTGGACTAGGAAAAGTAACAGCCATTACAGTTTTGGTTGCCTACAATCAATATTTACTGCTTCGTAACTTTATAGAGGGCTTAAATGGAGTAGAGCCTGCTATTATAGAAGCAGCAGTTGGTATGGGTATGACAAATATGCAGATTTTATTTAAAGTGCGGATTCCACTTTCAAAAAAAGCACTTTTTACGGGAGTGCGTCTGGCAGTAGTTTCGACGATTGGCATTGCTACCATTGCTGCATCCATTAATGCTGGAGGACTGGGAAGTATTCTATTCGATGGTCTTCGAACTACGAATGTTTACAAAATAGTATGGGGTAGCATATTAGCGGCTGGTATGGCTATCGGCGTTAATGCTGTATTGACTAAAATCGAAAAGAGTATATAGAGGAATAAGTTTAATCATTTTTAAGGAGACCTGTGAATGAAAGCAGTTGTATTAGAAAAACCATGTATGGCAGAAGAATTAGTTATTAGTGAGGTACCCATTCCTAAAGTGAGACCAGGGTGGGTGTTGGTGAAAATCAAAGCCTTTGGAATTAATCGATCTGAGATCTTTACAAGAAAGGGAGACTCTCCGTCTGTGAAGTTGCCACGAATTATTGGAATCGAATGTGTAGGAGAAGTTGAAGATCCATCAGATAGTAGTTATGTAAAAGGACAGCGAGTTATCTCAATGATGGGTGGAATTGGACGTGATTTTGATGGGAGCTACGCGGAATATACACTTATTCCCATCGATCAGGTGTATGCTGTTGACAATAATATGGACTGGGCAGAATTGGCCGCAATTCCTGAAATGTATTATACGGCATATGCTTCGCTTTTTAAGGTCCTGCATCTTGCGAAAGGTGAGACATTACTGATAAGGGGAGGTAGCAGCTCAGTAGGGTTATCTGCACTTTTGCTTGCCAAGAGCGTTGGTGCTGTTGTTATATCAACTACCCGAGATGAAAGTAAGAGGGCTTTATTAGAGCAATTTGGAGCAGATTATGTAGTATTGGATGATTCTAGACTGATGGAAAATATTTTCGCTCATTTTCCTCAGGGTGTGAATAAAGTCTTAGAATTGGTGGGTACTGTGACAGTGAAAAACTCATTAAAACTACTTTCTGAATATGGAATTCTGTGCATGACAGGTATTTTAGGTGGTGAATGGGTACTAGACAACTTTGAACCGATGAAGGATATACCTTCCGGTGCCTATTTTACTCAGTTTGACAGCCAACATATTAAAGAGAAGATTATTGTTGAACTATTAAGTCATATCAAAAGTCATAATATCAAAGTGCCAATTGCAAAAATCTTCACATTAGATGAAATCCAAAAGG
>JAQSXG010000443.1 GCA_029256785.1 Neobacillus sp. | reverse complement strand
ATTTTGATAATGCAGGCTTTGGACCAGCTGCTGGTGCTTTAAGTGAATCTGGATTGAATGAAGGTGCAATTCGTTATGGACAACTCCTTTTGGCCAATATTGGGTATTCAAATGACTTCCGTGCACAAAATCCAGATCGCTGGTGGGAAGCACTGACTTATATGATTCACTCCCTTTGGGGTGGGGTAACTGCGGCATCTGCCTTTAAGGTTTATGACTTTTTGAAGAACCCGGAGTATTTGAAGGCGAGCTATCGAGCAACAGCGGGCATTCTTTATTGCTACGATACTCACTCAACAGCAACACTTCCACTAAACAGGGGAATGGCAGGATCCACCTATGCCGTAGCGGGTCCACATATTAATCGTCCAGATCTTTCACGTGAACGTTTTGGTCAGGCAACTTTCTTTAGAGATGGGGGGATTTTTGCTCGTCTCTTTACAAATGATGATCAAACTCCTGACTGGGATATGGGGGAGGAGCTTGTTGCATACCTTGATGGCTTTGGTCAAAAAACCTTTATTCTAGTTTCTGAAGATGAAGTGGAGGTCATTAACGGGACCTTTGAAAAGAAAAATTCTAAACTAAAGGTAACCAGCTTTGCTCCTTATACGAAGAAGTTTTATCTTGTAAAGGATGGTATCACAACAGAGCTTGATAATCCTGAAAAAGAGACAATAATAACTATAAGTTTATAGATAAAAGGAGGAAAGAAAAATGAAGATTGAAATTGATCCAGAAAAATTTGCCCTTGCGTTGCTTCAAAAAGAAAAGGAGCCATCTATGACGAATGAGAAATTTGTAAAGGAGAACCTTCTCCTTTACTTAGAAGCAATTTTTGTAGTGTCAGAATTCAATAAGCTTGAAAGTCAACAGTTTAAGAATATGAAGGAAAATGAAATTCGGGATATTATATCGGAAATTTTAAGTGCTCGGTTAAACTAATCCTACTTTATGATGAGGGAAAATTAATATATATTATTAGTATATATTATAAGTGCTTTTATAGGGGCAGGAGGCTTAAAAATGACTGAAAAAATTATATCTATTTCAATGCCACCATTTCCTGACTTCATCGAAGGAAACCAGAGTACTTTTCAAAAGGGGCAGTTACATCCGGACAGGCGTAATCTTGGATATTTTGACCTGTTGTTTGTAAAAAGTGGAACGCTCTATCTGGCTGAAGAAGAGGATAAATATGAAGTAGGAGCAAATAAAATGCTCATTCTCTTACCAGATAAGCATCATTTCTCATGGAAGGCAACAGATGAAAAAACAAACTTTTACTGGTTGCATTTTTATACAACAGCAAAGTGGGAGGAAAGCGATCGGCCTAGTACTTTTATTTCAGATTTACCTATTCCAGAATTGCATTATCATCAACGCTCCTATACCCTGCATTTAAGAAAAATGGCAGAGTTAAAAGAAACGGATACCTTGTATTCGATGATTGAAGAGATTTTACGAAGCACGGAGAGCAATGATGCAGATGGTATTTGGAAAACGGAAGAATTATTTCTTCGTTTCTTGCAGTTTATTGAAAATCAAGGCACATACAAGAGTCGTAAGGCAAGTATCGCAGAAAAAGTGTTACTTTATCTTGAAAATAATTTTGAAAAAAAGGTAACCACACAAATATTATCCCATACATTCCACCTTCATAGAAACTATATTGCTGAATCCATGAAGGAGATTTTTGGGAAAACGGCGATGGAGATGCTTACAGAGATTAGGATGAATGCGGCAAAGAAATATCTGCTTCGTACAGATAAAAGTGTGGAAGAAATAGCAAGACTTGTTGGATACAGTACAGATATTTATTTTTCGGGACAATTTAAAAAGTACGAAGGTATCTCTCCAAGCTATTATCGCAAGGAGCACAAGTTATAAGGTTAGTTGACATTGAATATATTAAAAAATTAAGAAAGGAAAATGTATATTGGATTGATTAAATTTAATATACAAGAAGAAGATATGGAGGAAAAAAATACAATCATAAATGAAAAAAACAGTAAACTTACGTTTATTAATAAGCTTGCCTACGCAAGTACAGACACAGCAGGGAATTTATTATATTGTACATTGACAAGCTTTGTTCTCTACTTTTATACAGATGTCTTTGGTATTTCAATTGGAACAGCAGGTACGATTTTATTAATTGCTAGAATTGTTGATTCCTTTGATGCGCCCATTTGGGGATTGATTATTGATCACACTCACTCAAAGCATGGGCAAAGTAGGCCTTGGTTTCTATGGCTATCGGTACCATTCTCGCTCTTTATGGTTCTTTCATTTATAACACCAAACTTGTCTACAGGTAAAAAAGCAATTTATGCGGTAATTACATATCTTATAACAGGTATTCTCTACACAGGAATTTCAACACCAATTACTGCAATTTTGCCAAATTTAAGTAATGATTCTGACGAACGTGTTCAGCTTAACTCCTACCGAATGATTGGGGGTAATTTAGGTTATTTTGTTACTGCTTCCTTCACCTTACCACTTGTTGCGTTTTTCGGACAAGGAAATGATCAGAAAGGATTTACAATTACTGTTTTAATCTACGGAATTATTGCTGCTTTAATGTTCTGGTTTGCCTTTGTAAAAACAAAAGAAGTTAATACTACTTCAGCGCAATCTTTGCCAATTCGTGATAGCTTTAAAGCCATTAAATCAAATTGGCCATGGGTAATCATCGTTCTTGGAAATATATTCTACTGGTTAGGAAATACAGTTCGTTCATCTACCATCATTTATTATGCACAATACAATCTAGGAAATAAAAACTATGCCTCTGTTTTAAATGGTCTAGTTTTAGCTCAGGTCATTGGTGTTGCTTTAATTCCATTTATCGTACGTCGACTTTCAAAAACAGCTACGATGATTTTGGGTCTGGGTATTGCTTCGCTTGGACAAATTTTTATCGGTTTATCTGGAGAGAATTTCACTTTGATCTCAGCATCATGGGTCTTTGCGGCGCTTGGAACAGGTATTGCGGTGTCTATGCCATTTGCGATGCTTTCTGACACTGTTGATTATGGCGAATGGAAAAATGGTATTCGAGCAAGTGGATTCTTAACTGCTATCGGAAGTTCCTTTTGTATTAAAATGGGTTCTGGAATCGGGAGTTTCCTACCATCAAAGATTATGGAAAAATTTGGATATATGCCAAATCATGAACAAACAGCTTCAGCACTTGGTGCCATTCACTTTTCATTTGTATGGCTACCAGCAATTTGCTTCATGGTAGGTGCACTAATAATGGTTCTTTATTTCAAATATGAAAAGAATGAAAAAAATATTCGACAACAATTGGAAATTCATAGAGATTCATTTAATGCCATATAGTGGAATGGTTAATGTTAACAATTAAAAGAAGTGTTTTATAATAGTAAAAAGTAGTACTTGGTTTATTAAAATAGCAGTAGCACTGGATTAAGTAAAAAATAAGTAAAAACTAAAGGGCTGTATTTAATAGCCCTTTAGTTTTATTTTTATGTAAGCATATGACAGTAGAATAGGGAACAAGGATTACATATTGCTTATTGTAAATTCAATTAGTTTAATATATTATTAATAGATATACATTATTGTTTACGGCATAAAAGGAGTGAGAAGCATGGAGGATAAAAGTGTAAAAATTGTTGTATCAGGAGACATATGTATAAACTCTTTACAATGGACAACAGAGCCACAAAATAATAAAGGTTTAAATTGGCAAACTCATCAAAATGTACATAGTGTTTTAAAATCAGGGGAATCTTTACTTTTAGCAAAGCTTGTAGCCTTATCTACAGAAGCATCCATATATTCCCCTAAAATAAGTGATATAGAAACAACATTATCAAAAGATTTTCTTTGTTCCATAGCAGAGTTAGATCTTTTTCCTATATTTGCTGAGAAAAAAAGTAAGGGTAAGGTGTATAGGATAAAACGCTTTCTAGGTTTTGCGGGACCAGCATCTGGTAGCCCTAAATTGCTGCCTATAGAAAATGATGTTGTTGATGCAGATATAGTTATAATAGATGACGAAAATAATGGTTTTAATTCTAATGAAGAATTTTGGCCTATGGCTTTAAAATCAGCTGAAAAATCTCCAATAGTTTTATATAAAATGAATAATCCAATTGGTTCTAGTGCTCTTTGGAGACAATTAGAAAAATTTCATGTTGAAAAAACTATAGTTGTTATAAATGCTGATGATTTACGTTCAAAAGGAGTTAATATCAGTAAAAGTCTCTCATGGGAAAAAACTGCACAGGAATTTTTATGGCAAATTCATAATAATCCTAATCTTGCCTTTTTAGCAAACTGCCATCATCTTATAGTGCCTTTTGGACTTGAAGGTGCTATCTATTACAAAGATGGAGGGACCAATGAAGCTTATCTGTATTTTATACCTTATGAATG